>JBJKPT010000447.1:0-2309 GCA_046706045.1 Desulfobacterales bacterium | reverse complement strand
CAAGTCCATTGCCTGGTCGGTGGGAAAATTCGTGGAGAAGGGAAAACTTGAGGAAGATGCGCAAACCGTCATGGACCGGATCACCACGGACACGCGCCTGGATGCCGTGGACGGCATCGATCTCGCCATCGAGGCGGTTTTCGAAAATATCGAGTTGAAACAAGAGCTCTTCAAAACGCTGGATGCGCTCTTCCCGCCGCAGACCCGGATCGCCAGCAACACGTCGGCGATTCCCATCACCGAGCTCGCCGCCGTCACAAGGCGCCCCGAACAGGTCCTTGGCCTTCATTTCTTCAGCCCCGTGCCCATGATGGCGGCCGTGGAAGTCGTCAAAGGAATCGCGACCAGTGACGAAACCGCCGAAGCCGGCCGGCGCTTCGTGCTCAGACTGGGCAAAGAACCCATCATGGTCAACCGGGACGTGGCCGGATTTGTCATCAATCGCATCAATTTTCCCTCCACCATCGAGGCCATGAACTTGGTCGAAGCAGGCATTGCCACCATCGAAGATATCGACAAGGGGCTGCGGCTCGCCTCCGGCCGGAAAATGGGCATTTTCGAAACCGGCGACATGGTGGGACTGGACGTGACCTACGGCGCCATGATGGCCATGTACCGGGAAACCGGCGACCCGCGATTTTATCCGCCGCTGCTCTTGCGGCGAAAGGTCAAGGCCGGCCACCTCGGTCGCAAGACCGGCAAGGGGTGGTATACCTACGACAACGACTGAAAACCACGGGGACACCACGCATGGGCGATTTTAAAGTCAACCCGAACGATCTTTTCTTTATTCTCAAGGACCAACTGAACTACGGAGCGCTTTGCGATCTGCCGCGCTACAAGGATCTGAACGAAAAAGCCCTGGATCTGTTGGTCACCGAAGCCGTCCGTTTTGCCAAGGGTGTCGTGGACCCCTTGAGCGAGATCGGCGAAACCCGGCCGCCCCGGTTCGAAAGCGGCGCGGTCGTCTGCCCGCCGGCGTTTCGCGAGGCGTTTCGGCAGTACGGGAAAGACGGTTGGACGGCGGCGGCCCGCGACCCCAAATACGGGGGCCAGGGGTTTCCCCACATGATGCGCATCGTCGTAAACGACCTGATGTACGGGGCCTGCCAGGCCTTCAACATGGCGCCGAGTCTGACTCACGGCGCCGCCCACCTGGTCGAGAGCTTCGGAACGGAAGATCTGAAGGCCCGGTTTGTTCCGAAGATGTACAACGGCACCTGGGCGGGCACGATGTGCCTGACCGAACCCAACGCCGGATCAAACCTCGCCGCGCTGGAGACCACGGCCTATCCGGAAGGCGAGCACTACCGGATCAAGGGCAACAAGATCTTCATTTCCTGGGGCGAGCACGATCTGGCCGAGAACATCGTTCACCTGGTCCTGGCACGCATCGTGGACGCGCCTCCGGGCGTGAAGGGAATTTCGCTTTTCGTGGTGCCGAAGATCCGCGTGACCCCGGAGGGTGGATTGGGGGAGCCAAACGATGTGGTGTGCACCGGCATTGAAGAAAAAATGGGACTGCACGCCTCTCCCACCGCGGCCCTCGCCTTCGGCGGAAAAGACGGCTGCATCGGCCATCTCTGCGGAGAAAAAAATCAGGGCCACGCCCACATGTTCCAGATGATGAATTCGGCGCGAATCAATACCGGGGTGAGCGGCATGACCATGGCCAGCACGGCCTACCTGAACGCCCTGGCCTACACCAAGGAGCGAAGACAGGGCCGAGACCTCGCCGGCCGCAAGAAGGGCGAGGTGCCGATCATCGATCATCCGGATGTGCGCCGCATGCTCCTGTGGATGAAGGCCGTGGTGGACGGGATGCGCTCGATGATCTATGCGGGCGCCTTCTGGTCCGATCTGGCCGATGCGCTGCCGAAAGGCGAAAAGCAGGGCCATTATGCAAACCTCGTGGATTTCATGACCCCGATCATCAAGGCGTACTGCTCGGACATGGGCTTCCGGGTCTGCGAGACCGCCATGCAATGTCTCGGCGGATACGGCTACTGCAGGGATTACCCCATCGAACAGTACCTTCGCGACGCCAAAATCATGTCCCTTTACGAAGGCACGAACGGCATCCAGTCCATGGATCTCATGGGCCGCAAGATGACCATTCGCGGAGGCGCCGGATTTCGCGCCTTTCGCACGGAAATCGAGGCGTTTTGCGATGCCCACCGCCTGGACGACGTGCTGGGTGACCGGGTGCGGGCCCTTTCCGGCGTCATGGAACGGCTCTGGGAGGCGTCGACGGAAATGCTCGAAAGAAAAGCCGCCGATCCGCTCCTCTGGGCCGCCAGCACCTATCC
>JBJKPT010000446.1:0-2709 GCA_046706045.1 Desulfobacterales bacterium | reverse complement strand
AACGGCAATGGAGTTGGCGAGCAATAGCAGGCCGACTTCGAACACGGTGATGTTGCTGGCGGTGCCGAGAAGATAATTCATCGTCTGCCTCCTGAGGGGTTAATGGTGTCGTATGGATGACGCGATTTATCCTCAATGCCCGATTAAGCGCTTCAATTTCACGCGTTGCTCTTCTGTCAGCGGGTTGAATGCGATCTCGATGCCCATCGGATCCCGTCCGGACACGTGACCATCCACCGTGAAGAAGCCCTCTCCGGACGGATCGGCAAACGTCATCGTTATTTCTTCGCCCGCCGTGAACGGATCGGTGGTCTCGATGAACCCGCCCCCGGGTGAGATACGTTTGATATGGGCGGGCAGGGTTGCTTTTTCGGTATCGATGTCCACGGGGATGCCATGAATCGCCGCAAGCCGATCCGTCGGCGCCAGGGCCGTTCCGCTGGTTTTGCTCAGCAAGCGGTTCGGGTGTTTGTCCAACCGCAGGATGATCACGGTGATGTTGTCATCGCCGCCGCGCTTGTTGGCCAGATGCACCAATGCTTTTACCGCTTTTTTGGGGGGGAATTTCGTGACGACGGCCAGCAGCTCCCGTTCGTTGACCAGATCGCTGAGGCCATCGGAACAAAGCAGAACGATGTCGCCTTCGAGCCCCTGAATTTCGGAGATATCGGGTTGGACCTCGGATTTGACGCCGACGGCCCGGGTGATCATGTGTCGATACTCTTCGCCCAGGGGTTTGGCGCCGGCCGACCCCATGGCGGCATGTTCGGCCATGTAAGTATGGGGCACGAAAAGGGGTTCGATCGAATTGTTGCGGATCAGGTAGATGGGACTGTCGCCGACATTCACCGCAATGTTTTTGGTTCCGGAAAGCATGACGGTCGCCACGGTCGACCCCATTCCTTTGAATTCGGCTTTCTTGCTGGCGAGGGTGTGCACCATGCGATTGGCAAGGTGGATGGTGCTCAACAGGCGGGCGCTGTCATTGGAAGCCTTCTCGGCCCGGGTGATCATGTCCATGCCCTCGCCATCCGTCGCAGGCGCTCCCATCTGGTCCTGGATGGTTTCCACCACGATCCGGCTTGCCACCTCGCCGGCCATGTGCCCGCCCATTCCATCGGCCACGATGTAGATCCCGTGCCGATCGCTTACGTAAAACGCATCCTCATTGTGCTTTCGCTTCCGGCCGACGTCCGTGAGTCCCGCCGATTCCACGACTGTCTGGTTTGACGTCATCCGATCTCCACATCGAAAAGGTCAACGAGGGTGGGCGCCGCAGGAATACGGGGCCACGCGATCGGTTTTGGGCAGGGCAATGAACCGGATCGATGATCCGGGCGTCTCGCGGCATGGCGTCGGAACCCGGATGGCAAAGCGCTTTCGATCTGTCCTGCCGGCTGGATGCCGCCTTGCGATATCGAAATATAGCTTTTTTTACGAGAAATCGAAAGAACATGTCAAGGACCGCTGCGTTTTGCGTCCTTCGTTGGCCTTCGAACGCATAAAAAACGGCTCCGCCGGGTGCCGGCGAAAAATCGTTTCGGATGACGGAATGGGAGTCACGTTTCATCATCGTTGCCGATGGCGCGAATGCCCCCGGAAGGCCGCACCCGGCCGACGGGGGGGATCCGGTCGGCGTCGCGCGAGCGCCGGGTTTTGACCCGGATGGGGGGATGCGTTCGGGGCCGTTTCACCGACAGCGCGGTTTGGCGGTTACCGGTGCCGGCTCCGCCGGGTGTATCATGAATCCGGCGGGTGGCTTCCTGGAGGATGTCGTCGAAATGGCGGTCCGTTCGGGGCCGGACCGGCAAGGGCGGCTCCGGCCGGTCGAGGGAGGCTGCCGGTTCGGGGCGCGTGTCCCGGCGCCACCGATTCCGGCAAGCCGTGAGCACGCACCCCAGGGCCTGGATGGCCATTGCCGCAAACATTTTCCCTGCGACCGGCCGGGGCGACCGCTTCCGATCCGGCCGGTCGGGAAAGGGCGCGGCGGGAGGGGGGATTCCCTTCCTTGCCAGGGCCGTGTCCACCGCGCGTTTCAACCGGCGCCGGGTACCGGCGGGAAGTCCAATGACCGCCGCGTAAGCCTGGTTGATCTGCTTGAAGTTTTCCTCGGCAAGGCGACGCATCTTGGGAGCCCGGCCGAAACGGTCCGGATGCCATTGGCGGGTCAATCGACGATAGGCGCGCTTGACGGCGTCGGGTTCGGCTCCGGGCATCACGCCCAGGATACGGTAACATAGCAACAGGTTCATGGGTATCGCCTCTGGGCGCAGGGGAAATCCTCGCCGCGATGGTGCCGGTATGAACGAATGCTTCTCAATCTTAGCGCACACGGCCGGATTCGTCCACCGTTCGGGGTTCGGGAGATACCGGATTCGGGATCCGTTCGGCTTGACGTCCCTGGCTCTGCCACAAATGAGGTTGACTGGTTTGTAAAAAAACAATAGTTTACAAAGTTTAATATAAATTCGCCCTCCGGAGGTGGTATGGACTACAAGCACACGCTCAATTTGCCCAAAACGGACTTTCCCATGAAAGCGAACCTGGCCAACCGGGAACCGGAGCAACTTCGCCAATGGGATACCGACGATCTCTTTGCCACGGTGCGTCGCGCATCCGCCGGCTGGCCGCGGTTCATCCTCCATGACGGTCCTCCGTACGCCAACGGCAATATCCATATCGGTACGGCGTTAAACAAGATCTTAAAGG
>JBJKPT010000445.1:0-3485 GCA_046706045.1 Desulfobacterales bacterium | reverse complement strand
GGGTGAGCCGGAAGTATCAGGAATTGATGACGGTCGGCTGCACCGGCTGCGGATACTGCATGCCCTGCCCGTCCGGGGTATGGATTCCCGGCTGTTTCGAGACGTACAACAACCTGCGCATGTTCGGCGACGCCGAAGGGGCAAAATTCAGCTACGCCATCCGGATGAGCGGAATCCTCGCCGGCGGCGAGACGAAATATGCCTCTCAGTGCGTTGAATGCGGCGAATGCCTGGAAAAGTGCCCGCAGCACATCCCGATCCCGGAAGTTCTCGCGAAGGTCGCCGCCGAGATGGAGGGACCGGAAATGGAGAAGCGTCTCGCCATTGCCAGGGAACGGTTCCGGGACGAGGCGAAATAGCGCGTTCCCCCCGGGTTTCGAACGTGACCCGCGAAAGCGCCGGGGACGCGAAGGGAAAGCGCCGGCGGTGCGCTAAAACCGCCTTGGCGCGCCTCGCGGCCTCCCGGTTCGGCGGGTCTTTTCCCTCGAAGGCGCAAAAACCGGTTTGGCGGTCGCGGATGCCGCGCCGATGCCCTTTCAGGCACCGTGCCGGCCGGGCGAATGCTGCGCTTCGGAAATGAACGCCGAGAAAAGGGTTCTGGCATGGGGATCCTTTTCCCAGGTGCCCTCCGGGTGCCACTGGACGCCCAGCACAAAGCGTTTTCCCGGGTGCTCGGCGCTTTCGATGACCCCGTCCGGGGCACGGGCGGCCACGTTGAGCGCCGCGGCGACATCTTTTACGGCCTGGTGGTGTTTTCCATTGACCCAGAGCGTTTCGGCGCCGAGCAGCCGGTGCAGCAGGGTGCCTTCTTCCACGCGGACGGTGTGCGTGAGGGTCCCTTTGTCCGCCTTCTGAAGATGATTGATGCTGCCTTTCACCTGGCCGGCGATGTCCTGGTAAAGGGTTCCGCCCAGGCAGACGTTGATCACCTGGAGGCCCCGACAGATCGCCAGCACGGGCAAATCCGCGTCGATGGCCTTTCGGGCAATGCCCAGCTCCGTCTCGTCCAGATCCGCATCGATCTCCCCCAACCCGGTGATGGGTTGTTCGTCATAAAACCGTGGATGGATGTCCGGCCCGCCGCTCAACACAAGGCCGTCGATCCGTTCCACGATCCGGCCCAGGGACGACTCGTCCTGGGCGATGGGGACCAGAAGCGGCGCACCGCCGCAGGAAAGCACCGCACGGCTGTAGGCGTCATGGGCGCAGTCCATGAAATAGCCCGGGGAATAGGCCCCCCAACCGCCGCCCACCTGCCGCGAACACGTAATGCCGATGATCGGTCGCACGCAAAACCTCCGAAATGAAGTGGCAGCACCGATGTTACCGCCGATCGCGGCAAAAGCAAGGGGAGAAAGATGGGGACGTCTATGATTTCATGCTTTCCGTTCCAGAACCAATTTAGGATTAAGGATATGGATTGTGGATGAGGCGGGAAGAAGCCCCGATCTCGAAGTTCCAAACACGGCAACCGCGGGTGCCGCCTTTTGAATGCCGATTTTTCGTTCAGCCGTTCCGGCTCAGGCGATAAAGGCGGAGGCGTTTGAGTTCGTCGTAGTCGAGGGCGCCGTTGACGGCATGGTGCACCGGCCTGAGAAATTCGGTGCCGTGACGATCGAAGGCGGCGAGTGCCGCGCGCACCGTTTCCGGGGCAATGCCGTCGGCCAGCGCGGCCAGGCCCCCGGGTCGCAGGCAATTTCCTTCGCAGGCGAATTGGTACAGGTGCTCCAGAACCGTCTGCTCCTTGATGGCATAGGCCGCCATGAGCTCGCCGATCCCCTTTCCGGCGTTGTAGGCGTGTCCGATGACCCGGTGGCGCGGCTCGCGGGCGGCCGGAACCGCTTCTGCCGGCCGCCGGGGCGGTGCCGGTGCGATCCGGTGTTCACGGCAGTAGCCGGCGATGAGATCGATGAATACCGCCCCGTACTTCGCGAGCTTCGCCCTTCCCACGCCATGGATGGCGAGGAGTGCCTCATCGGATTGCGGGAAAACGGCGGCCATCTCCTTCAAGGTCTTGTCCGGAAACACGGCGTACGGCGGGATGTCGGCCGCGTCCGCCAGTTTTTTCCGTTCCCGCCGCAGGATTTCAAAGAGCCCCGCATCGCTGCCCATCTCTTCTTCGAGCGCCGCCGGCGCCGGTGAAACATCCGGCTCGAGCCGGGCCGCCACCGTCCGATTTCCCCGCAAAACGTCCCATCCGGCCGGGGTCACGGACATCCCGCCGTACTCCATGTCCTGGGAAAGCAATCCCTGGTGCAGGAACTGGCGGCCGAGTTGGAACCACTGTTTTTTTGAATATTCCGTGCCGACCCCGTACGTGGAAAGCCGGTCGTGGCCGAATTTCATCACCTTCGCGGCCTCGGAACCGCGCAGGACATCGACGATGTGCGCCGTGCCGAATTTTTCTCCGGTCCGCTTGACGCAGGAGAGAAACTTCCGGGCCGCGACCGTCGCATCGATCGTCTCCCGGTTCCCGGCCCGGCAGTTGTCGCACATCCCGCAGTCGGCCTTGGGATAGCGCTCGCCGAAGTAATCGAGGAGCGGCTTGCGGCGGCAGACCTCGGTTTCGGCAATCCGGAGCAGTGCGTTCAAGTGGATGGTGGCGATCCGTTTTTCCGCCGCGTCCTTCTGGTTCAGGAAATACTTGATCTTCTGGATATCTCCGTATCCCAGGAGAAGAAGGCAATGGGCGCCCAGTCCGTCGCGGCCGGCGCGGCCGATTTCCTGGTAGTAGCCCTCGATGTTCTTCGGCAGGTCGTGATGGATGACAAAACGGACGTTGGGCTTGTCGATGCCCATGCCGAAGGCGATGGTGGCCACGATGATCCGGACATCGTCCCGGATGAAGCGCTGCTGGTTTTCCCTGCGGACCTTGTCGGCAAGGCCCGCGTGATAGGGCCGCACATTGTGGCCGCGCCGGGCAAGGGCCGCGGCGAGCGCATCCACCCGGCGTCGGGAATGGCAGTAGATGATTCCGGATTCGTTGGGAAAGTTCCCGATGAAGGAAAGCACCTGCTCAAGGGGGCGGACCTTCTCCGCCACTTCGAGAAAAAGGTTTGCGCGGTCAAAGCTGTCGAGGAATTCCCTGGCGCCGCCGTTAAACCCCAACATGGTCTTGATGTCGTCGCGGACCCGGGGGGTGGCCGTGGCGGTCAGCGCGATGCAGGCCGCATCGGCAAACCGCTTCCGGAATGCCGTCAGTTGGCGGTATTCGGGACGAAAATCGTGCCCCCATTCCGAGATGCAGTGAGCCTCGTCCACGGCCAGGCAATCGATTTTCACCGAGCCCAGCAACGCGCCCATCCGCGGGGTGAGCAAGGCTTCCGGCGCGGCATACAAGAGCTTGGCATCTCCCCGGCGCACCCGATCGGCGGTTCGCGCGTAAGCCTCCGGCGAAAGGGAGCTGTTTAGGAGCACCGCCGGCATGCCGGCTTCGGTGAGCTGGTCCACCTGGTCCTGCATGAGCGAAATCAGGGGCGACACCA
>JBJKPT010000444.1:0-5167 GCA_046706045.1 Desulfobacterales bacterium | reverse complement strand
GGTGCCATGGGAAAAATTCAACCGGGCCACGTTCATGCCGCCATCGATCAGGGCGCGAAGCATTTCCGGTGAACTGCTCGCCGGACCGATGGTGCATACGATCTTGGTATGGGGCATGGGGGTGTCCTCCGTCAAAAGGGGTGTCGGAATGGATCGGGGTGGAAAACCACCACGGGATGGATCAAAAAAAAGGTAAAGGAATTCCCGGCGGCGGGCAAGCCCCGGGGGCCAGGGGTACGGGAGAAAGGCGTTCTCGGGCGGGCTCATGGGCGGCCCGGACGGTTCCCCCGAACAGGCCCACAGATGTGAAACACGATATCTTCGAGAATCAGCCGCGGCTCGTTGGCCGATGTCTTGAGTGCCCGGTCGCTCCTGGCCAAAAATACCATGATATCGGCAAGTTCGGGTATCGTGAACCGTTCCGCCGTTTTCAGGGCAAGGTAAACCGGATAAGGACTGCCCGACCGGCCCAGGGCCAGGTCCCCGGTGTCGGCCATTTTTTTCTTTGGTTTTTTTCCGGTTCCCCCGTCGCCGCCCAGGGTCTCGGCCCATGCCGCGCGCGTTTCGGCCAGGTGCTGATCAAAGGCCTTGATGGCCGGGAGCACATTCTTTTGGAATGCCGGGTACGCCAGGCCGGTCCACCATGCCGTGCGGCCCGGACCGTCGATGAAGGTCCTGGCCAACATCACCCGCCGCATCTGATTGGCGATGGCCCCCAGGATCTGCAGGGGAACGATCTGGTCCCGGAGCAGGGAATCCAGGCAAACGAGGGCTGTGTCGCATCGGCGCTCGGTAAGGGCGTTGGTCAGCGTGTAAATCGGGTCCTGGCGGGTCCTATCGACCACGGCCCGCACATCGGCCTCGGTGATCCGTTTTCGCGCACCGCAATAGGCGATCACCTTTTCCAGGGCGTTTCGCACGGCCCGAACATCAAACCCGATCATTTCCACGAGAAGGTTTCGGACCCCCGGGGCCATTTCCTTTTGCCGTTGCGCCAGAAGCGGGGCGAGGTGTTCGGCCATCAGGCTTGCCTGGGCCTCCCGGTCGGCCTTCCGGTCGCCCTTGGGAACACCGCAATCGACCACCAGGCCGGCGGCCTCCATGGCCTTGTAGAGCCGGCGCCGGCGATCCACGAGATCGGTGGCAACGATCAGGTGGTGCCCGGCGGGAAAGCCCTTTTCCACGGCCCGCTCCAGAACCTCGGAAGGATCGTCTCCGGACGGTACCCGGAGCCCGTTTTCCCGGCAATGATCCACCAGCCGGGTGACCCATGACAGATCGGCGGCCCCCTTGCCGGCAAGGCCCAGGGCATCGGCCGCCCGATCGGTGGAAAGCTCGTCAAAACCGATCCGAAGCAGCCCGAGGGCCTTTAAAAAAGGACGGGCGGCTTTGGCCGGGTCGTCTGTCGAAACCGATGCCCGGGCTTTTTCCAGAAGCTTTCCTGCATCCTCTCGGGCGTAAAAGATCCGCGAATCGACCAGCGCCACCACCTTGGCCGTCGAGAGCAGCGAATAGGTGTTGACCTTTTCGAGGGCATCGGCGGCGGCCCCTTCGCCATCCTCGACGGTATGGTAATCGAGGTCCGCCGCGGCCCTGGGCAACAGGGCCGCGACCACGGCATGAAGCGCCTCCTTCACCAGGTATTCGTCGCCATGGATCAGGACCACCGGGGTCTTTTCCGCATTTCCGGCGGCGATCCACTCGCCCAACCGGCTCTGGTTGAATTCGGTCATTCGGGAATCCGGTGGAAGAGGATGTGCCAGACGAAGATGGCGATCCCGATGGAAATGGCGCTGTCGGCCACGTTGAAGGCCGGCCAATGCGCCCGGCCCACGTACACATCGAGGAAATCCACCACGCTGCCGAACCGGAGCCGATCAACGAGATTGCCGATGGCGCCGCCGAAAATCATGGCAAAGGCTGCGGCCAGCATGGGCCGGTCGTAGGGGGTGCGGCGATAAAAGACCAGGATCAGGACCGCGGCGCCGGCAGAGGCGACGATGAATACGGCCCGACGAAGCCACGGGCTTTGCCGGGCGAGCAGACCGAAGGCGCCACCGGGGTTCTGGATGTGGGTGAGATTTAAAAACCCCGGCACCACCGGTAGAACGTCGTACATGGGCAAATATCGGCGCACGAGATATTTGGTGATCTGATCCAGCAGGATCACGGTTCCGGCGATCCACAGCAAGCGGCCGGTTTTCCCTCTATGAGAAAAAGTGATTAATGGCATGAGCCCCCTGGGGATTGACGCCAGGGGGGGCGGGGGCCCTCCGCTGGCGATCGGGTTGCGGTGCCGATACGGCATCCTGCATACGCCGGAGGCATGGACACCGAAAACGGTCGCGTAGTGTCCATCCCGAAATGGCCCTTTACCGAGATTCTTGCGTTGGGCGCCTCGATTTGAATCCTAGAAATAGCCCGCTATTCCTCCGGTTCAAACCATCCGCCCGCCTTGACCTCACGCAAAATCGCCTATCCTGGGATGGACACGATCCATGATCCACCGCACCGGCTGCGGAGGGAAAACGCGGCGGGCCGGGACGGAAGGTTTCCGCCAAGCCGCCACCCGGCATTTTCAAGCCGGCGCTTCGGTGCCAAGATGAGTGGCGCAGCGAGGGCAAATGTCCGGATGGGCGGGATCGATGCCGATGGCCGGATCGTGCATCCAGCAACGTGCGCATTTTTCGCCCGATGCCCGCCGGACCGAGATCTCAAGGCCCGTGATCTGCTTGCTTTGAAAGGCATCCGCCGGACCCGGGACGGTCTTCACCCGGGCCGCGGAAACGATCAGCACCGTGGCCAGCTGGTCGGAAAAGGCCGCGAGTTCCTCGGCAAGTTCACCGACGGCATGGATGGTCACATCGGCATCCAGGCCGTGGCCGATGGTCTTGGCCGCACGGGCTTCCTCCAATGCCCGGGTCACTTCCCCGCGCACGGCCGACAACCGGTCCCACCGCGCCGCCAGGGCATTGTCCTGCCAGGCGGCATCGGCTTCGGGCAAGGAGGCCAGGTGGATGCTTTCCGGCCGGCTTGCGCGATCGGGCATGTGCCGCCAGATCTCTTCGGCGGTAAAGGGCAGAATCGGCGCCATGAGGCGCACCAGGGTGTCGAGCAGGACAAAGAGCGCGCTCTGAGCGCTGCGCCGGTCTCTGGAAACGGCCGGCGCGGTGTAGAGCCGGTCTTTCAGTATGTCCAGATAAAAGGCCGACAGATCCAGGGTGCAGAAATTATAGATCGCGTGGTAGACCACGTGAAAATCAAACGCATCGTAGGCCTTTCGATTTTTTGCCACCAGTTGCCGGAGCCGGTGCAGGGCGTAGCGGTCGATCTCGAACATCTCGTCCGTGGGGAGGGCATCGGTGGCCGGGTTGAAATCGTAGAGGTTTCCGAGCATGAACCGGGCCGTGTTCCGGATCCGGCGATAGGCGTCGCTCAGCTGCTTGAGGATCGTCTCGGAGATGCGGATGTCTTCGCGATAGTCCGAGGCCGAAACCCACAGCCGCAGAATTTCCGCACCGTAACGGTCGATCACCTGCTTTGGCGCGACCACGTTTCCCAGGGACTTGGACATCTTCTTTCCATCGGCGTCCACGACAAATCCGTGGGTCAGCACGGCCCGGTAGGGCGCCCGGCCCCGAGTGCCGACGGCGGTCAAAAGCGAGCTGTGAAACCATCCCCGGTGCTGATCGCTTCCCTCCAGGTACAGATCCGCGGGCCAGCGAAGGTTTTCCCGCGCCTCCAGGACCGCGGCGTGGCTGACCCCGGAATCGAACCAGACATCGAGGATGTCGGTTTCCTTTTCGAAATCGGTTTTCCCGCAGTGGGGGCAGGTCGTCCCTTTTGGCAGCAGAGCCTCGGTGGGCGCTTCAAACCAGATGTCGGCGCCCCCTTCGCAAAACTTCGAAAACAGGTGATCCATGATCTCCGGGGTCATGACCACCCCGTCGCAGTGCTTGCACAGAAAGACCGAAATGGGGACCCCCCAGGAGCGCTGACGGGAGACGCACCAGTCCGGTCGGTTTTCGATCATGCCGTAGATACGGTCCCGGCCCCAGTGGGGAACCCACTGAACCCGATCGATTTCCTCCAGGGCCGCTTGACGCAAGCCGGTCCTTTCCATGGAGATGAACCACTGGGGGGTCGCCCGGATAATGACGGGCTGTTGGCACCGCCAGCAATGTGGATAGGAATGGCGAATGGTCTTTTCGGCCATGAGCATCCCCGCATCCCGCAACGTGTCGATGATGGCCCGGTTCGCGGCAAAGACGAAAAGGCCCTTGTAGGCACCGGCTTCGGCGGTGAATTTGCCCTGATCGTCAACGGGCGAATAGGGTTCAAGGCCATAGGTCAGCCCGACCTCGTGGTCTTCGCGACCATGGCCCGGGGCCGTGTGCACACAACCGGTGCCGGCCTCCAGGGTGACATGCGCTCCCAGGATCACCAGGGAATCCCGGTCAAGGAAGGGATGCCGGCAGATGCGCCGTTCCAGGTCTTTGGCCTCGATTTCCGCCACTACCGAGAACTCCGGAATGCCAAAGGTATCCATGCAGGCATCGACCAGGTCCCTGGCCACAATGACGATCTCCTCGCCGATATCCACGGCGGCATAGACGAACTGGGGGTGGAGCGCGACGGCGAGGTTCGCCAGCAGGGTCCACGGCGTGGTGGTCCAAATCACCACGGACACGGGCTTTTCCCCGGCCGATGCGATCAGATCGGAGACGTCGCTTTTCATGGGAAACTTCACGAAGACCGAGGGCGAGGATTCATCGGCGTATTCGATCTCCGCCTCGGCCAGGGCCGTCTGGCAACTGCAGCACCAATGAATCGGCTTCTTGCTCCGGAAGAGTCCCCCGTTCAACGCGAACTTGAGGCATTCCCGGGCGATGATCGCCTCGTATTCATGGGTCATGGTAAGGTACGGATCGTTCCATTGACCCATGACCCCCAAGCGTTTGAACTCCTCGCGCTGGATGTCGACAAACCGTTCGGCATAGGCACGGCAGCGGCGCCGGACATCGGTCTGGGTCATCTCCATTTTCTTGTCGCCCAGCTCTTTGTCCACGTTGTGTTCGATGGGAAGACCGTGGCAGTCCCACCCCGGCACGTAGACCGCATCGAATCCGGACATCTGCCGGGAGCGTACGACGATATCCTTTAAGAT
>JBJKPT010000443.1:0-2101 GCA_046706045.1 Desulfobacterales bacterium | reverse complement strand
CAGCCTATCCACATCGTCAACATGGCGGGCTGGAGCCGCGGTGCGGTCACCTGCCACATGCTTGCAAATGCGCTCAAAAAAGATCCAGCCACCGGCAACATCGCCGTCAACATCTTCGCGGTGGATCCCGTCGCCGGCCCGGGAAACCGTGTCGCCCCGGACAAAAACACACTTCCGGACAACGTCGCAAACTACATGGCCGTGTTATCGGAGGATGAAAGCCGCAAAATCATGAAGCCGGTCAATGTTTACGATCTCCGGGTGAACGCCGACGAGGTGGGGACGAAGTTCAAACTGATTTACATCCCGGGTGAACACAACACCGGCGTTCTGAAAGGCACTCCGGCCGGCAAACTGGTTTGGTCTCTGGCGCACAAATTTCTCACCAAGCACGGCACGGTGCTGAACAGTCCGCTGATTTTGAGCCCGCTGGCCATCTGCGAGTTATACGGGGGAATCCGCTACTACATGAGCGCGTTCCGCGGCCGGCTCCACCGGCAAACAGCTGGGCACCGCATCACGCAATATCCAAAACGAGTGGCTGAACCATCACTACTGGGTCAACCGGCACCACTTGCGCAATTTTATGAAAGCCTTCCCGCAGATCGCCCAGTTGATCACCAATCCGAACCTCCTGGCGAACAAGGGCCGCTTCGACGCCCAACTCCACCTCATCGGAACCACCGCGCCCTGGACTTACACTTCGATGAAAAAAATCGGATTGATCTCGTGAAGGGGTTCTCTGCCGCTGGAAGTCGCAGGAGGCCTCTTGCGCCTGGCTTGCAGGCCGGTATTCGGCGAGGCCGGCAGTCACTGATGACTCGGAGTCCGCCCACGGGGGGAATCGACATTCCCCTTGGCTCGCGCGGCGGTATCGGGCACGGGGACAGAGTGGGGGCGAAGTCCGGAGAATCTTCTGGGGCGCAACTCTCTGTCAGGAAAGGATGCACCGTTAAAAGGGCACGAAGCCTGCCCTAAACGAGCTTCGGGTTGCAGATCTTTTTTAAATCCCAGGCCTTGATTTTGAAGGACTTGTCGTGGACCCCGGGGTTGAAGTAAACCATGTCCTTCCGGGTAAGCTCCGGGTCCATGTAGATGGGAAGGGACGATTGATGGCCGAAGGGCGGCACGCAACCGACTTCGCAGCCCACGCTTTCCAGCACCTGTTCGGGCTTGGCGAAGGAGACCTTTTTGGTGCCGATCCCGGCGGCGGCTTTTTTCCAGTCCACCTTCTTGTCTCCGGGAAGAACCAATACCACCATCTCTTTTTCTTTGGTCATGAGCACCAGCGACTTGACCGTTTCCGCCTCGCTCACGTGAAGCGCCTCGGCCATGGCCGGGTTGGTGAATACCGGTTCGTGCTCGACGATTTCGTAGCCGATCTTTTGCGAGACCAGGATGTTGACGATTTTTTCTTCGAGTGTCACGCGATCCTCCCCGTATCCGCCATATCCATTCGATCGGGGGCGATCCGATGAATGGGCGTCGTTTTTCCCGTTTCGATTTCCCGTATCATTTATGCCGTGGCCTCGTCCACGATCTCTGCCAGGTCCCTGACCGCGACCGGAGCCTCTTTTCCCGTCAGTCCATCCGCGAGCATGGTGGCACAGAACGGGCAGGCGACGGCCACGGCCGGGGCGCCGGTGGCGATGACCTCTTCGGCCCGGGCCGCGTTGATCCGCTTTCCAATGGTCTCTTCCATGAACATGCGGCCGCCGCCGGCGCCGCAGCAAAACCCCTTGGCGCCGTGACGGGGCATCTCCTTCAGGCGCCCCGCGGCGTTCACGGACCGTAGTACATCCCGGGGGGCGTTGTAAATGCCGTTCCAGCGGCCGAGATAACAGGAGTCGTGATAGGTCATGTCACCGAGGGCGGCGCCGTTCGGCTTCAGGCGCCCCCGGCGGATCAGGTCCAGGAGAAGCCGGGTGTGGTGCACCACCGGGTAGGAGGCGCCGAATTGGGGGTACTCGTTTTTGATGATGTTGTAGCAGTGGGGGCAGCCGGTCAGGATGGTCTTGGGCCGGTACTGCTCGAGAACGGCCACGTTCTGCCGGATCAGCATCTGGGCGAGGTATTCGTTTCCCGCCCGCCGGGCCAGATC
>JBJKPT010000442.1:0-2129 GCA_046706045.1 Desulfobacterales bacterium | reverse complement strand
GCTTTGGGCCGCCACGCGCCGCCATTGAACCCGTGGCCTCGATCCCGATCTCGGGCCGAAGGCATCTTGTCCCCGAACCGGAAGGATACCGCGTAATGTTCCAAAAGGCCGCCAACCGACCACGCCTCTGCCCCCGTTGCCGGAAACTGGTCGGTGCCACCGACGATCGCTGCCCCTGGTGCGGGCTCAAATCACCCGGGCGACGGTTTCGCCTGGCGCCGACCACCTGGCGGGCCCTGAGCCCCCAATTGTTCGTTCGCACCGTCATCGGCGCCAACGTGGTCATGTTCGTGCTCTCCCTGATCCTCTCCCCCCAGATGCCCCGCCTGACCATGAACCCGTTGAACCTTCTGGCCCCGAATACCAACATCCTCCTGCTTTTGGGCGCCAGCGGAACGATTCCCATCGATCGCCTGGGACGGTGGTGGTCGCTTCTTTCGGCCAACTACCTCCACGGCGGTCTTTTGCACATCCTCTTCAACATGCTCGCCTTTCGCATCCTGAGCGAGTTTGTCCTGCGGGAATTCGGCGTGCCGCGCACCATCGTGATCTATACGCTCGGCGGGATCGCCGGGTTTGCCGCCTCCTACGCCGCCGGGGTGCCGCTGACCATCGGCGCCTCGGCGGCCATCTGCGCCATGATCGGGGCATCCCTTTATTACGGCTTGAGCCGGGGTGGTGTTTACGGCCATGCCGTGTTCCGGCAGGTTGGGGGCTGGGCCGTGGCGATTTTCATCTTCGGCGCTCTGTTCAGCGGGGTCGACAACTGGGCCCATGCCGGTGGCATGGCCTCCGGGGTGCTCCTCGGCTACCTGGTCGGCTACACGGAAAAACGACAGGAAACGGCGAGGCACCGGTACCTCGCCAATCTCTGCGTCTGGACCACCATCGCGGTCCTCTTCTGGGCCGCCGGTTCGGGCGTCTATTACCGGTTTTTTTATTGATTCCGACGCGTGAAGGGACCCGATGGGCCGATCCTTGACAAGGGGTGGGGGCCATCGTATATCGTCGTCTTACGATGGCAGCAGGCGCATGCCAGGCTTGCCTGCGGTTTGAATCGCCAGAATCGCGCACGCTTTTCGTATGCACCCAGAAAGGAAGCCCCATGGCCGAGGTCGCCCCTCCCATCGATGCCGAGGCTCCCGAAGCCCTTGATGCCACCACCCTGGCACGGATTTGCAAGGCCATGGCCCACCCGGCCCGGGTCCGGATCGTTTCCCATCTGAAAGCCGCGGATCGATGCATCTGCGGTGACCTCGTCAACCTCCTGCCCCTGGCCCAGTCCACGGTCAGCCAGCACCTCAAGCAATTGAAGGCGGCGGGCCTCGTGCGGGGCGAGGTGGAGGGGCCGCGCCGGTGCTATTGCCTCAACCGGTCCGTGCTGGAGCGGTTCAAGCGCATGGTGGCCGGACTTTGATCCCCGGTGTCACCGGCCGCCCCGAACCCAAACCGATCTTTAAGGAGACTCATTTTTTGGCCGTTACCATTCTGCCCGCGATGCCCAAACACGAAAACGCTTCCTCCGGCGGCTGCGCCTGCGCCTCAACACCCTCGGACACCCGAGATACCGATTCGGGGTCCTGCTGCGGCGGCCCTCTTCCCCCGCCGGCCTCGCCCCATGAACGTCCCGGCTACCGGCTTCTTTCGTTTGTGACCGATTTTCTGGTAACCCCCGCAGGACCCGTCCCCCGCGTTTGCGCGACACGCTCCCGGGCGGATTTCTGGGGTGCCGTGGGCGCACGGACCGGTATCACCCGGGACGACTACAAGGTCGCCCCCGGCCTCTACGCTACGGGTGCGCCATCCGATGAATCCCCGGTCTTTGTGACGGCCAACTACAAGTTGTCCTTCGATGCCCTGCGATCGGCCATCGGCGGGATCGATGCCTGGATACTGGTCCTGGACACCCGGGGAGTGAACGTCTGGTGCGCGGCCGGAAAGGGCACCTTCGGAACCGCCGAACTGGTGGGTCGCATCGAAAAGAGCGCTCTTTTCAAGGTCGTCGGCCATCGCCGGCTGATCCTGCCCCAGCTCGGCGCCACCGGGGTCTCGGCGATCGAGGTCAAGAAACAGAGCGGCTTTTCCGTGGTCTGGGGCCCCGTCCGGGCCCGGGACATCCCGGCGTTCCT
>JBJKPT010000441.1:0-1648 GCA_046706045.1 Desulfobacterales bacterium | reverse complement strand
CAGAAATTCGCCGAAATGGCGGCCCGCTACATCCCCCACTGGGAAATCGTCGAGTACGCCCAGCCCGACAAGGTGGATGCGCCGAGCGGAACTGCCCGGGAGTTGGCTCACCGTCTCTCCAAGGTGAGGGAATCCGTGCTCGACGTCCCGCTGAAGAAGATGCAGGGGCCCAAAGAGAGCCGGGGCGTCCGGTTGGAAGGCTCCCAGGTGCACTCGGTCCGCCTTCCGGGGTATGTTCTTTCGGTGGAGACCACCTTCGGCATGCACGACCAAAGGCTGCTGCTGCGTCATGACGCCGGATCGAGTGCGCAACCGTATGTGGACGGCGCGCTTTTGGCCATCCGAAAAGTCGGCGGGCTTACCGGTCTCCACCGGGGGCTCGACCGCGTGATGGAATTTTGAGTGCTTGCAGGCAACGGACCCGGCGGACATCGGCCGGCCGAAAATGAATCGGATCGGACATCCGCCGAAAGTCCGGAGAAGATTTTTTTTGCAGGTACCCGGTCTGTTCCGGAATCCCTGAGGAGCGAGCATGACGACCCGGAAGCAGGCCTTTTTCTTCGGCACCAAAGCCATCTCCCCCATTCTGTTGGGTGTCATCCCCTTTGCCATGATCGCCGGGATCTCGGCGATAGCCGTCGGATTTTCAAAGATCGAAGCCCTGGGCATATCCTTCATCGTCTTTGCCGGGGCTTCCCAACTCGCCGCGTTGGCTTTGATCCAACAGCATGCGCCGGTGGCGATCGTCATTCTGACCGCGCTCATCGTCAATTTTCGGTTCTTCATGTACAGCGCCTCCCTGGCACCGCACTTCAACGGCCTGAGCTTTCGCCGGCGCGGTCTTCTGGCGTACCTGTTGACGGATCAAGCCTACGCCGTCTCCATCACGGCCTTCGACAGGGATTGCCGATTGCGCAAACATTGGTTCTACCTCGGGGCGGCGGTGACGATCTGGGCGACGTGGCAAGCGGGAAACCTTGCCGGTATTTTCCTCGGCATGCACATCCCGAAAGACTGGTCCCTCGATTTTGCGATCCCCCTGACCTTTCTCGCACTGCTTTTTCCTGCCATCCGGAACGCTCCGACGCTCGCCGCCGCGGTAAGCGCCGGAGCCCTTGCGCTGGTCGCCCATGGCCTTCCCTACAATCTCGGGCTGATTCTGGCAGCGATCGGGGGTATTGTCGCCGGGTGTGTGGCGGACGGGAGGAAGAAACATGCCTCGTGATGCCTCGACCCTGTGGTTGATCATCCTGGGAATCGGCGCCGGGACCTTTCTGATTCGCTTCTCCTTTATTTGGCTCTTCGGCCGGGGCGAAGTTCGCCCCGAAATCCAGCGGGTGTTGCGTTTTGTCCCGGCATCGGTCCTCTCGGCGCTGGTCCTGCCGAGCTTTGTCTTCACGCAAGAATCGGCCTTTTCCTTCGACAACCGGCGCTTTTGGGCCGGACTGGTCGCCGCCGTCATCGCCTGGCGGACCCGGAACATGCTCTTGACCATCGCCGCCGGCATGGTTTCGCTTTGGCTTTTTTCCCTCGTTCGCTTCCCGTGAGAAAACGCATCGCGATCCGCAATGACCGTCTCCTTTGCAATCCTTGCACCGGCCCACTTGGCGTTAAAGGGAAAGGCAAACGGGGGAGGGAATTTTTTTAC
>JBJKPT010000440.1:0-2890 GCA_046706045.1 Desulfobacterales bacterium | reverse complement strand
GCGTGCCCGTTTGTGTTCGCCCCTGCAGTCTGCCGGGTATCGCCCATGCCGTCCATGAACACCGCCGCGTATATCCACTGGGACGTCAATCCCGTGGCCTTTTCCATCGGCCCGGTCTCCGTGCGCTGGTACGGCATCCTCTTTGCCCTCGCCTTTCTGACCGGCCTGATGATCATGCGCTGGATCTACCGTCTGGAAGGAAGGCGCCTTGCAGACATCGACAGCCTCTTTAACTACATGGCCGTGGGCACCGTTGTCGGCGCACGGTTGGGTCAGGTCTTCTTCTACGATCCGGGCTTTTATTTTTCCCATCCCCTGGAAATTTTAAAGATCTGGCACGGCGGGCTGGCCAGCCACGGAGGCGCCATCGGCATCCTGATCGCCCTGTGGCTTTACAGCCGCAAACATCCGGACCAGCCGTGGCTGTGGCTGCTGGATCGGGTGTGCCTTCCCGTGGCCATCGCCGGCAGCTTCATCCGGGTGGGAAACCTGTTCAATTCCGAGATTCTCGGAACCCCCGCCACCGTGCCCTGGGCCGTGGTGTTCACCCGGGTGGACCCGGTGCCGCGCCATCCGGTCATGATCTATGAGGCGATCGCGTACGCCATCATTTTCGTGGTGCTGGTTTTCATCTATCGCCGCTATCGCACCCGTCTTTCCGACGGTTGCCTTCTGGGCCTCTTTCTCGTGCTGACGTTCGGGTTCCGATTCTTCGCCGAATTCGTCAAGGTGCGCCAGGCGGCCTTTGCCGGTTCCATGATCCTCAGTATGGGGCAGATCCTGAGCATCCCCATGGTGCTTGGCGGCATCTGGCTGATTGTCCGGGCTGCAAGGCCGAATCGCAATGCGCGGGTCGATGAGGCCCATCCCCGGTCCACCCCCCGGCGCACCTCCAGAAAGACCTGATCGGGTGGCGCGCACGAGGATACCCCCATGCCATGCCGCACCTTGATCATCTTCGATTTTTCAGGCACCTTAAGCCTTGATGCCGTTGCTTTCGGCGCCCCCGAGACCTTGATGCGCCATCTCGCGGAAAGCGGTCTGGTCCGCTACGGGATCGATAGCCCCGGGACCTATTGGAAAACCATCGCCGGGCCGAGTTGGTCGTCGGCCGCCGTCGGTCCCCTGGGCCTTACCGGTGCCATCGTCCGCCAAATCGAGCAGCGGGCGGGAAGTATCGATCGTCAGGGGCAAATCGCCGCGGCCGCATTTACCGCCGCCTACCTCGGTGCTTGCCGGGTTCATGCCGGCTGGCTCGATCTCCTGAGAGCACTCGCCCGGGAAGGGGCGGCTACCGTCGTCATTGCCACGGATCACTACGCCGAGGCCACGGCGGCCATCGTTTCCCACTTGACCGATGAGGGGATTCCGGCGCGGGCCTTGACGCGACCGGCCGGAACGCACACCCTGTGGGTGGCGAATTCCGCGGATCTCGGGCATCTCAAGGCCGAAATGGGCTTTTGGGCCGCGGTTCGTGCCGCCGTGGGCCCGATGGATTCCGGTGGGATTCTTCTTGTCGATGATTTCGGCGCCAACGAGACGGCCGGGAGCGACTATTCCCGATCGGAAGCCGTGCCCGGACGCCGAAAAGAGACCGCGGCACGGCTGGCGGCGGTCTTTGAAGCGCCGCCGCGGATCTTCCAATTTTTCGTCTCAGATCCGGCAGCGGCAGATGCCGCCGTTGCCCGGAGCGTTGCCACCGTCACCGCATTTTTGAAGGAAAGGAGGGCAATGCCATGACCGATACCCAATTTCAGGCCATGGTCGTTCGGGAAGACGCCGAAGGAAATTTCGAACGCTGCATCGAAACCCGCACCGTCGACGATCTTCCTGCCGGCGAGGTGCTTGTTCACGTCTCCTTTTCATCGCTCAACTACAAGGATGCGCTCTCGGCCACCGGCAACCGCGGTGTAACCCGGCACTACCCCCACACCCCGGGAATCGATGCCGCCGGCATCGTGGTTGAAAGCAGCGCCGCCGAAATCGCTCCGGGCCAATCGGTCCTGGTCACCGGGTTCGATCTCGGGATGAACACCGACGGCGGCTATGGGCAATTGATCCGCGTGCCCGCGGACTGGATCGTGCCGCTTCCCGAGCCCCTGTCCTTCAAAGACGCGATGGCCTTTGGTACCGCGGGGTTGACCGCCGCCCTGAGCATCCTGAAACTGGTGGACCACGGTATCGCCCCGCACCGCGGCGAGATCCTCGTGACCGGCGCCAGCGGCGGGGTGGGGAGCATGGCCGTCGCGATTCTCTCCCAGATCGGTTATCGGGTGGTGGCGGTCAGCGGCAAAGCCGATGCCATCGAGTTTCTGACCGGTTTGGGGGCTCGGGAGGTGATCCCCCGGCATCAGGCGACCGACGACAGCGGCAAGCCGTTGCTGAAGGGCCGTTGGGCCGGCGTGGTCGATATCGTGGGCGGAGAGATTCTTGCCACGGCGCTGAAATCGACGCGCTCCGGTGCCGTGGTCACCTGCTGCGGCATGGTGGACTCCCCCCGCTTTGAAACCACGGTTTTCCCTTTCATCCTGCGCGGCGTGAGCCTATTCGGGATCGATTCCGCCGGGTGCGACATGGGCACCCGCAAACGGGCCTGGGAAAACCTTTCCGGACCCTGGCGGATCGATGCCCTGGACACCCTCGTTCGCGAAGTGCCCCTGGACCAACTCGATACGGAAATCGATCGAATTTTGGCCGGGCTCCAGAAGGGTCGGGTGGTGGTGCGGTTGTAGGGGGAAAGTCGCGGACCGGCACGGACCTGCTCGCACGGGCATGGAAGGGACAAGACCGTTTTGGGGCCAGGGAACGGGTGGGCCGGGGCCGGGGGTGGTTGCAACCGGCGCCGACCGGTCCTATTGTCTGCCATATGCCGCCGCGGTCGGGGAAACGC
>JBJKPT010000439.1:0-2687 GCA_046706045.1 Desulfobacterales bacterium | reverse complement strand
ATCCAGTAATCCACGCCGGTGCCGACCGAATATTTGCTCATCGAATAGTTGACCGAGGTCAGCGGCGCATAGGCGGACCAGCCCGTATGGAGGGTGTCTCCCGTAAAAAAGCTGAAATAGATGAGGAGCCCGCCCATCAGGTACAGCCAGTAGCTCAAGGCGTTCATCCTCGGAAACGAGACGTCGCGAGCCCCGATCATCAGGGGCGTGAAATAGACCATGAACCCGGTGAGCATGGGCATGACCGCGAGAAATATCATCGTCGTGCCGTGCATCGTGAAAACCTGGTTGTAGGTCTCGGGGGAGAGCCAGTGGTGGTTCGGCTTGATAAGCTGGGTGCGCATGACCATCGCCAGGGATACCCCCACCAGGAAGAACAACAGCGATGTCACGAAATACATGATCCCTATCTGCTTATGGTCCACGGAGGAGAGCCAGCTCAGCAGGCCCTTGTATTCCCTGACCTCCAGGATGCTTCCTGGTTTTTTTGAGGTAGTGATCTCGCTGGTCATTTCAATCCTTCAAGATAGGCGGTCAGATCCTTGATCTGATCGGTTGTAAGGCCGATGGTCGGCATGAGAACGCCCTCTTTCACGGACTGGGGGTCCTTCAGCCATTTGGCCAGGTTCTCCGGGGTGTTGGGAATCGTGCCCGCCGCCAGGGTTGTCCGGCTCCCCACATGGGTCAGGTCCGGAGCCACGCGGCCCCGGGTCATGAGCCCGGCAATGGCGTGGCAGTTAACGCAGTTTTTTTCCTTGAAGATCTCGAGGCCTCTCGCTGCCTCAACCGATGCGGGGGGCGAAGCCGGCTGCCGCTGGTGTGCGAGCCATGCGCTGAATTCGCCGGGGGACTGCGCATAGACCCGGATT
This sequence comes from Desulfobacterales bacterium, assembly GCA_046706045.1. Lineage (GTDB taxonomy): Bacteria > Desulfobacterota > Desulfobacteria > Desulfobacterales > JBDRRP01 > JBJKPT01. The sequence goes on along the minus strand of JBJKPT010000439.1, from coordinate 1,818 downwards.
CTCATGTCGGCATGCCCCATGCCGCAGAAAGAGCTGCAATTGCCCAGGTAAAGACCCGGGTGCGCGATGGTCATCCACATGTAGTTCGGATGGCCGGGTATGACATCGATCTTCTGCCCGAGTGAGGGGACCCAGAAACCATGGATGACGTCCGCGGATTCGAACTTGAGCAGCAGGTGTTTGCCCACGGGCAGGTGAATCTCATTGGCCGCCGTTACCCCTGACTGGGGATAGTGCAGTTCCCACCACCACTGGTGCGCCACCACGGTCAGGACGGGCTTGTTGTCAAGCACCGGCGGATTCACCTGGGACATGGTCCTGACGGTGACGATAAAGAGCCCGGCGACGATGAGAAGGGGAACGACGATCCAGACGACTTCCAGCCAGACGTTCTCGCTGAACTGCTTCGGCTCCCGTCCTTTCCGTCGGCGGAATCGGATTACGGCGTACACCGTCAGCCCTGCGACAACCGCAAAAATAAAGGCGGAGACGCCGAGCACGATATAAAAAGACCTGAGAATATCGGCGGCCTGCTTCGTTGCCGGTTGCAAAACCGATGTCATCGTGTGCATTTGTTATCGCCTCTGTTGCCGGGAATGCCCCTGGCCGGTGTTGGCCCAAGAAATTCCTCGACTCCATGTCGGCTCCGATTTTCGCGCGAGCGTCGATCTACTTGATTGCATCATCCTCCCCGGCAGGGGGGCATCAATATTGGATTAATCGCCGGGAAATAGGGGGAGATGCCCCATATTCGGCGAATCCTCCCCGATCCGGTCCGGTCTCTGAGCGCCGGAAACGGGCGTTTGCTTCGGGGCCGATGGCGCTGGAATCCGCAACCCGGCAGCGCCATCCCGGCGGATCGATCCATCCAGTCGACGGGTATTTTTAAAAAATGACCAAAAAAAACAGCGGCCATTGGGTCTTCGACGGGTTTGGCGAAGGTCCCATTGGAAGCGATGGGAGGGCCGCTGAACTCGAAGACCCATGCCTTCTCGGGGTATTGGACTCAACCCCGATACGAAGGCTCCCCTCACTTCCTTCGGCCCGCCGGGCGTATGGCCGGTGTGGGCCGGGGACGGGTTGGAACGGGTGAGGTGCGGCGTCCTTTCAGTGCTGAGTCCGATAATTATTTCTTCATCTTTCTTCATGCGTTTATGCGCTTTTTGATTCGACCCGTCAATAGGCGATTATGGACGGTCCCGTGATCCGTCCCATTTGGCAGCGAATGGAACTCATGCAAACCGGATCACGATCGGGGCCATCGATGTCGGACGGCGCTTCTCGGATTTGCGAAGGACCCCCAGTGAAAATAACGCCGGACCGAGACCCGGCTCCGAACCGTTTTGCGGTGTTGGTGCATTCCGATTGGACAAACAACCGGTTCACGCGCAATAGACCTCTTCCCCCGGGGCGCTCCTTGTTTTGCGGCCATCCACGGCGACCGCGGTGGTAACTTGGCTGCGTCGAACGTCACGAGGCGATCGGCCGCGCCACCCGGCGCAACGGGATGCAGGCGCTGGCATTCTCGATAAATAGGGGGCATTTCCCCCTATTTCCCAGTACTTTTTTTCATATTGATTTACATCCTTCCAAAGGCAATGCTTTGAAAGAAGATGCGAGGGAACCCCTCGCCGCGTCGAGACGACAGACGATTGGCCACGTCCTTCGAATCCCGCCGCGCGGAATGCCCCTGCCGGCCTGGCCGCCGTTAAACCGCCGTGATTGCTACGATCGCTCCGCAGCAACGGCCGCCCGCACATAACTGGTGGTTCTGGGTAGCTACTCACATCGCGGCCGAAGGGCCTCATGCCGCACAGG
>JBJKPT010000438.1:0-3776 GCA_046706045.1 Desulfobacterales bacterium | reverse complement strand
CTGGTTTTCGGAGAGGTGATCGCCGAAGGCACCCCCGAGGAGATTCAGAACAATCCGGCCGTGATCGAGGCCTACCTGGGAAAGGAGACCGTGGAATAATGCTCACCGTGGAAAACCTGCGGGTGTCCTACGGAAATATCCGGGCCCTTCACGGGATCGGGTTTTCCATCGACAAAGGCGAGATCGTGTGCATCATCGGGGCCAACGGCGCGGGAAAAAGCACGACCCTGCGGGCCATTTCCCGGGTGGTGCCGGTGGAAAGCGGCACCCGGATGATTTTTGATGACAAAGACCTCCTCAAATATCAGCCGGACAAGGTGGTCAGCCGGCTGGGCATTAGCCATGTCCCCGAAGGGCGCCGCTTGTTCGGGAACCTCACGGTGCGGGAAAACCTGTTTTTGGCCACGTTCGCCCGGCACGATGCCGCCGGTGTCGAAAAGGACATGCTCCGGGTCTTTGATATTTTCCCTCGTCTCAAAGAACGTGAAACCCAGAAAGCCGGCACCCTTTCCGGCGGCGAACAGCAGATGCTCGCCATCGGAAGGGCCTTTATGAGCGGGCGCAAGATCATGCTCCTGGACGAAGCGTCCATGGGGCTCGCGCCCCTGTTGATGCTGAGTGTTTTCGATGCGTTGAAGGAAATCAACCGGGAGGAGGGGACAGCAATCCTTCTGGTGGAACAAAACGCGCGGCTCGCCCTGAAGTTCTCCCAGCGCGGCTACGTGCTGGAAAGCGGCCAGGTCGCCCTTTACGGCCCATCCGCGGAATTGTTGGAAAACCCGGAGGTCAAGAAGGCCTATCTGGGCGGATGATCCGTGGCCATCGTTTTTTCACGCCGGTCGGCGCTCCGGGAGATAATCGAGCCCGGCTCGGCGCCCGCAACAGGAGTGATGATGATTCGTGCAGGTATCGTCGGTGCCACCGGTTACGCCGGTGCGGAACTGGTCCGGATCCTTTCGGTCCATCCGGACGTGGAACTGACCGTGATCACTTCCCGGCAATTTGCCGGGACGCCCATTTCCGAAGTCTTTCCGGCGCTTGCCGGCATGGTGGATTTGACCTGTGTCGCGTATGATCCGGATCGGGTCTGCGAATTGGCCGATGTCCTGTTTCTCGCGCTTCCCCACAAGCTGCCCATGGCCTTTGTGCCGGACCTCATCGCCCGGGGCCGCAAGGTCATCGATCTTTCGGCGGATTTCCGGTTCACCCGGCGCGAGGCCTACGAAGCGGCCTATCAGCCCCACAGTGCACCGGACCTGTTGGCCCGATCGGTTTACGGGTTAAGCGAAATCAACCGGGACGCCATCCGGGGCACGGATCTTGTCGGCAACCCTGGCTGTTATCCGACCAGCGTGCTCCTGCCCCTGGTGCCCCTGGTTTCCGCCGGACTCGTGGACCCGACGCACCTGGTCGCCGATGCCAAGTCCGGGGTGAGCGGCGCCGGTCGCTCCCCCGTCGTGGGAAGTCTCTACTGCGAGGTCACGGAATCGTTCAGACCTTACAAGGTGGCCGTGCATCGGCATGGTCCGGAGATGGACGAAGTGCTGACGGAAACCGCCGGGCATCCGGTGCACATCACGTTCGTGCCGCACCTGGTGCCCATGAGCCGCGGCATGCAGACCACCATCTACGCCTCGCTCGCCCATGGCGTCGATGCCGGGGTCATTGCCGGCTGCCTCCAGGACCGATACGGCAACGCCCCTTTTGTCCGGCTTCTTCCCGGTGGGCGACCTCCGGAAACCCGGCACGTACGCGGCACCAATTTTTGCGACATCGGCTTTGCCGTCGACCCGGCGGCCGACCGGCTGGTTCTCATGTCCGCCATCGACAACCTGGTCAAGGGCGCGGCCGGTCAGGCGGTTCAGAACATGAACATCATGATGGGGTTGAGCGAAACCGCCGGATTGCGCATGATGCCGTATCCGCTCTAACCTGGCGGTCAATCGTCATTGGGGATGAACGGGGCACGTGAAGCCAACCGTTCCGCGGCCGGCGCCTCGGTCCCGGGGAAGGGGATCCATGAAGATTCCGCAGTTATCCATTTTTGTGGAGAATAAGGTCGGCCGACTGGCCGATATCGCCAACACCCTGGGGGAAATCGGTGCCAACATCCGTGCCATGTCGCTTGCCGATACCTCGGAATTCGGAATCCTGCGGATGGTGGTCGATAAGACCGATGCCGCGCAACGGGTCCTGCGGGATGCGGGATACGCCGTCAGCCGGACCGATGTCATTGCCGTGGAGATCCATGACCGGCCCGGGGAGCTGGGCCGGCTGCTCGACGCGCTTCAGGCCCAGGGCCTGAACCTCGAATACATGTACGCATTTGTCCAGAAAAACGCCGACGCCGCGATCATGATCCTTCGCATCGCGGACCTCGAAAAAGCGACGGCGACCCTGACGGCGGCTGGCTATACCCTGGTGTCGCCCGAGCATATCTACGCGATTTAATCCCTGGACGATGGACCCGTCGTTTGCCCCGATGCGGCATGGGTGGATTCTTGGCATGGCGCCGGCAATCATCGGAAAGGCTCGCGGTCCCGGCCGGTTGATAGGGCACCCCCTCCGCGACCGGCCCCTTGTCCGTCATTATTGCCGGAAACCGTGTTTTGAGACCATCATTACCATGCCGACGAGAAATATCCTTTTTGGAGTATTTTCAAAGTGGCTAAATTCATTGACCCTTTTGTTGATTCATGGTAACATCTAAAAAATTATCCGTGCCATCGGCATTTCCCGGACAGGGAACGCCGACGGCCGCCGACGCGGAAAAGGGATGTATCTTTTTTGCCACCCAAACCCGACGACCACCATTGCATGCCCATGAAAAAGTCCTGCTCCTTTTTCATTCTCGACAATGCCGGGGCGCCGGTGCGCCAGTTCACGATTTCTCGCTCCCTGACCTATCTGCTCGTGATCGTGGTTTTAGGGTGTGGTGCCTGGGCCGGGTATCTGGGCTTTGATTATGCCCGCCTCCAGCAAAACGTGAAAAACACCCACGGTCTGAAAGCCCATATCGATAGCAATCGCCATCAGATTTCTTTACAGCACCGCCAGATTCAACAATTTGCCGTTGAGATCAATCGACTGAAATCGAACCTGGCGAGCCTCAACCGGTATGAACAGAAGATCCGTTCGGTGGCCAACCTCGAAGCCGCCCCGGACCGGGAAAGCCGTTTCGGTGTCGGCGGATCGCCGCCGGACGACTTGAATGCCAAACTGCCCGCGGCAACCGCGCATTCGTCCCCGGCCCAGCCCGAAGCGACGGGGACCGGAAGCGCAAATTCCGTCGCCACCCCGAACAATGACCGCCTTGCGACCATGCCCGATCGGATCGATGATCCGGATAACCTCCTGGCGGCGATGCCTTCCTGCCTGCCGGTAAGCGGTCAGCCGACGGGTCGCCGGGGGCCTCAAACCCCGGCAACGGACGGGAAACCGACAATCCCGGGGATCGATATCTCGGTTCCCCAGGGCACACCCATTGTCGCCACGGCCGACGGGGTTGTCGCGTTCGTCGGTAACACCGGGGCAATGGGGCGGACCATCGTCATCGACAACGGATACGGTTTCGCGACCCGCTACGGGAACTGCCGAACGATCCGAAAAAGTGAAGGAGACACCGTCAAGCGTGGAGAAACCATCGCCATCGCCGGTGCCCCGGGCCACGCGTCCCATGTCGATGTTCATTACGAAATCTTGCTGAATGGGGTCCCGATCAATCCGGACGCCGATCTCGTGTCCACCCACGGATAAACCGCAAGCCATTTTCCGAC
>JBJKPT010000437.1:0-4195 GCA_046706045.1 Desulfobacterales bacterium | reverse complement strand
TCGTCTGGGCAACGGGTTGGGAACCCTACGATGCCAACCGGATCGACAACCTCGGCTTCGGCCGGTACCCGAACATCGTCACCAACATGATGCTCGAACGCCTGGCCTCGCCAAGCGGTCCCACCGATGGCAAGATCGTCCGGCCCTCGGACGAAAAGGCCCCGGAATCCATCGCTTTCGTGCAATGCGCCGGCTCCCGCGACGAAAACCACCTGCCCTATTGCTCTTACATCTGCTGCATGGCGTCGCTCAAACAGGCCACCTATGTACGAGCCCAATACCCGGACGCCACGATTTATGTTTTCTATATCGATATCCGCAGCCCCGGGCGCCGTTACGAGCAGTTTTACAACGCCGTCAAGGAAGATGAGAACATTTTCTTCATCAAGGGCAAGGTCGCCGAAGTCAGCGAAGACCCGGCAACCAAGGCCATCACGGTGGTTGCCGAAAACGCACTCACCGGGGAACAGGTCCGCCAGAGCGTCGACATGGTCGTTTTGGCGAGCGGCATGCAGCGCACGGCCGCCAATTGCAAGCTGCCGGCCGATCTGAAACTCACCACCGACGGGTTCATGGTCAACGATTTCGCCAAAGGCGGGATGTTCGCGGCGGGTTGTGCCAACAAACCGGCCGACGTCTACTCGTCCAACCAGAACGCAACCGGTATGGCCTTGAAGGCGATCCAAACCCTGGCCAGGAGGTAGGAGGATATCGATGGATAAAAAATACGGAGTATACATCTGCACCGGTTGTGGCATCGGGGAGTCCCTGGACGTGGAAGCGCTGTGCGGTATCCCCAAAGAAGAAGGGCTGCCCGTAAAAACCCATCCATTTCTCTGCAGCAAGGAAGGGGTGGCCCTGCTCAAAAGCGACATCGCCGATAAGGGGATCAAAACCCTGGTGATCGCCGCTTGCTCGCGCCGGGTCAACTTCGACGTGTTCCGGTTCGAAGGTTGCATCGTCGATCGGGTCAACCTGCGCGAAGGCGTGGTCTGGTCTCACCCGCGAAGCGAGTTTCCGCCCCTTACCGACGAAGAAAAACAAGACGAGGACTACTACGACCGTGTTCAGATGATGGCCGAAGACTACATCAAGATGGGCATGGCACGGGTTGAAAAGGTGAAGCTCCCGGAAGCCTACAAGCAGGAAAACCACTCGGACAAGATCCTGGTGATCGGTGGCGGGATGACCGGCATGGCCGCGGCACTCGATGCCGCCAAGGCCGGTTACGACGTGGCCATCATCGAAAAAGAAGCGGCGCTCGGAGGCCAGGCCGTGAACTGGCGCAAGCAGCTGCCCACCGCGCCCCCCTACGAGGGGATCATCGCCCCCCAGGTGGACGCCATGATCGCCGCGGTGGCCGCGGAACCGAAAATTTCCGTGAAAACCGAAACGTTGGTGGCCCGTATCGCCGGGGAACCGGGCAATTTCACCGTCACCCTGAAAAAGCCGGGCGGGAAAACACCTTTTGATGTGCCCTACCCCCTTCCGCCCGAGATGAAGGTGGACGAAAACGGCAAGGAACTGGATGCCGAAGCGCTCGCCGCCAAATACAAAGAGTACAACGAAGGCCGGGAAGACATCCTGCAGCTCGACCCGGACGGTCTAAAATTCGGCGCGGTGATCCTCGCGGCCGGGTGGCAGCCGTATGTGCCCGCGGCCGATGAATTCGCCCACCTGGGCTACGGCGCGATCAAGGACGTCGTCACCAACGCCGAATTCGAAAAAATCGCCAAGGCCGGCAAGATCAAGCGCCCCTCCGACGGCAGGGAAGCCAAAAGCGTGGTTTTCGTTCAAAGCCCGGGCAACGGCACCGACGGGGATTTCGCCTACGCCGGTGCGGTGACGAGCCTCGTGGCGTTGAAGCAGGCCAAGTACGTGCGGGAGGATTACACCGACGGCAAGGCCTTCGTGATCTACCAGCACATGCGAACCCCGGGATTGCAGGAAAACTTCTACAAGAGCCTTCAGCAGGACCCCGGCATTTTCCTGACCAAGGGCGAAGTGGTCAAGGTTTCGGAAAACGGCAAGGGGCTGGTGGTGGAAGCCAGCGACACCCTCCTCGGAAAAGCCATCGAAGTGCCCGCCGACATGGTGGTGCTCGCCACCGGCATGGTGCCGGCCACGAAGGACAACCCCGTGGTGAACCTCGCCTACCGCCAGGGGCCGGGATTCCGCGACATCGGCCTGTTCGGCGGCTACGTGGACTCCAACTTCATCTGTTTTCCTTACGAGACGCAGCGCACCGGCATTTATGCCGCCGGCGGCGTCCGCAGGAGCATGACGTTGGAAGAATCGATGGAAGACGCCACGGGTGCCGCCCTGAAAGCCATCCAGTGCCTCGAATCGGTCAACCGCGGGGTGTCGGTCCATCCGCGCTCCGGCGACATGACCTACCCGGATTTCTTCTTTCAACGCTGCACCCAGTGCAAGCGCTGCACCGAAGAATGCCCCTTCGGGGCTCTTGACGACGACGAACGCGGAACCCCGAAACCGAATCCGGCCCGCTGCCGGCGGTGCGGCACCTGCATGGGCGCCTGCCCCGAACGGATCATCGGGTTTGCCGATTACAGCATCGACAGCATCGGCTCGATGGTCAAAGCCGTCCGCGTCCCGAGCGAAGACGACTACACCGACCCGCCGATGCGGATCCTCGGCCTGGTATGCGAAAACGACGCCATGCCGGCGCTTGACATGCTCGCCATGAAGCGCCTCAGCTACAGCGCCGATGTCCGCATCATCCCGATCCGCTGCCTCGGCTCGATGAACGTCATCTGGATCAAGGACGCGCTCTCCCAGGGCATGGACGGCGTATTTCTGCTCGGCTGCCGTCACGGCGACGACTACCAGTGCCACTTTGTCAAAGGAAGCGAACTCGCAAGCATCCGCATGAAAAAAATCGGCGAAGCCCTGGCGAGCCTCTCGCTGGAGGAAGAACGGGTGGCCCAGTTTGATGTCGCCATCGACGAATACGACAAGCTTCCGGGCATGATCAACAAATTCGTCGAAAGCATTGAAGCCATTGGGCCGAACCCATTCAAGGGGTTCTAACGGCGAGAAACGGGTATTCGCCGCGACCGGTTCCGGGTCGGTCCGGCGGCGCCGTTTGCGGCGCCCCCCGACCGAACCGCTCGGGCGCGTACCCGGCGGAATCCATTTTCAATGCCTATCGAGGAGGATAAATAAAGAAGATGGCTCAAACATACCGTGTGGATCCGGACATCGGGTTTATCAACGAGGTTTCCAGGCTGGGTGGGGCGGATGTGAAAAAATGCTTCCAGTGCGCCACATGCTCCGTGGCCTGCCCGATCTCTCCGGAAAGCAAACCGTTTCCCAGGAAAGAAATGATTGCCGCCGGCTGGGGCCTAAAGGACCGCCTGACCGGCGACGGCGACATCTGGCTCTGCCACAACTGCGGCGATTGCACCACCCTCTGCCCACGGGGCGCGAAGCCCGGGGAGGTGCTCGCAGCCCTGCGGGCCTACACCGTCACCGAATATGCCCGGCCCAAGGCCCTGGGCAAGGCCCTCTCCGATCCGAAGAAGCTCCCGGTGCTCCTCGCCGTGCCCGTGGTGATCTTTCTCGTCCTCGGCCTGATCCTGAGAATTTTCGGCGTCCACTGGCTGAATTTCTCGCCGAGCGGCGATGAGATCTGGCAATCCCATTTTATCAACAACTACCTCGTCGACTGCATCATGATCCCGACCTTCTTCTGGGCGATCGCGGTCTTCGCCCTGGGGTTGAAGCGCTTCCTCGGCGACATGCACGCCAACGCCCTGGCCGAAGGCAAAACCGACCAGGAAAAGATCGACCCGGCGGGTTTCGTGAAGGCGCTGATCCGTGTGCTGCCGACCATCCTCAAACACAAAAAATTCAACGAGTGCGGGGACAATCGGGACCGCTCGACGCCGCACATGATGGTCTTCTTCAGCTTCATCGGTCTTTTCATCGTGACCACCTGCTTCTTCCTCGCCGACTGGGTCTTCCACATCGAGGGGCCGTATTCCCAGGTCAATCCGGTGAAATGGCTCGCCAACTTGAGCGGCATCGCCCTGGTGATCGGCGCCCTGCTGCTCTGGAAGAACCGGGCATCGAAGAAGGACCAGATCAACCGCTACTGGGACTGGTACCTGGTGGGGATCGTGCTGATCCTCGGGTTGACCGGCCTGGGCTCCGAGATGGCGCGGGTGGGCGG
>JBJKPT010000436.1:0-2124 GCA_046706045.1 Desulfobacterales bacterium | reverse complement strand
AGGGCACCCTCTTTTTCGAGGAGATCGGCGAGGTGCCGCTGAGCATCCAGGTGAAGTTGTTGCGCTTCGTGAAAGAGCGAGCCCTGCTCCGGACCGGCGGAAGGAAACCGTTGCCGGTGGACGTGCGGCTGATCGCCGCCAGCGCCCAGGATCTCAAGGAAATGGTCAAGGCCCGAACCTTTCGCAAAGATCTTTACTACCGACTGAACGTGGTGACCATCCCGGTGCCGCCGTTGCGTGCCCGGCGCGACGATATTCCGTTGCTCATCCGGTATTTTTTGCATAAATACAGCGACGCCTTCGGCAAGGAAGTGAAAAAGGTCTCCGCGGACGTGCTGGGCATTCTCGCCGCCTACCCGTTTCCGGGCAATGTGCGGGAGCTCGAAAACATCGTCGAACGGGCCGTCGCCCTTTCCGATGAATCGGAGATCACGGTGCAGGACCTGCCCTCCGACTTGAGGGAATTGACCATGAGCACGATGGAACAACAAAACTGGCTCTCCCTTGAAGAACAGGAGAAGCGCTATATTCACGAAGTGCTGGTGAAAACCAATTTCCGGAAAAATCAGGCCGCTGAAATTCTCCGGGTGCCCCGGACCACCCTGTGGCGCAAAATTAAACACCATGGGCTCGAATAATGGATGAAACCGTAAAAAAACGAGATGATCGCGGGGGATCCGAATCATGATGCAGAAGAAAATCCTGGTCCCGTTGGGGGCATCGGGAACGGATCTGAAAAGCGTGCACTACGCCATGGCGTTGGCCGAAAGGATCCGGGCGCAAATCTACATCCTGCATCCGGCGTCACGGGAAAACGGAGCAGAGACAGCGTCGATGTGGCGGGATGAAGCCTTGCTGGACCTCATCAACAGCGCCCGCCAGGCGGGGCTGACCGTGTCCCATTACGTGGCGCAGCAGGAGTTGAAAGCGGACATCGTCGCCCTGGTCAAGGCGGAAAACATCGATTTTCTGGTGTTCAGTGCCGTCGAGGGGATGAGCGAACGGCTTCTTGCGCAGGTGAAGGCGCAGATCCCGAGCCAGGTTATTCAGGTAAAAGAAAAGGACCATGTGCATTATTTGTAGTGCCCAACCAAGGAGGCTTCCATGACCGAGCGCTGTGAAATTCTCATCGTGGACGACGAGCCGGTCGTCGGTGAACGGCTCAAGGCCATCATCGAAAAAGACGGCCACCGGGTGGAGGCCTTTGCCGATCCCATTCGGGCGGTGTCCCGTTTGGAGGAAAAAGCATTCGATATCGTGATCACCGATATCCGGATGAAGCAGATGGACGGCATCCAGATCATGGAAAACGTCCTGGAAAGATCCAAACGCACCAAGGTGATCATGATCACCGGCTATGCGACCCTGGAACTGGCCCGGGAAGCCTTGCGCAAGGGGGCCTTTGATTTCATCGCGAAACCGTTTAAACTGAAAGAAATCCGCAGGGCGATCGATCGTGCGGCCGAAGTGCTTGCCTCACGCCACGGCAAGGACGGAGAGCCGGCGGCCTGATCCGCCCATTTGGAGAGGGGTTCATGCAAATCTATCGAAACCCGATGGAAAAAATTTTAAAAGAGGCTGAAAACGATACCGTCATCACCAACCCCAAGGAACCGTTTCGCACGTTTTTGCGGAAAGTAATGTTTATCCTTGCGCGGTGGATGGATCGGCTCATCCGCGCGTTCAATCGAGGGCGGCCTCGTTAGTGTCCATCCCCAAATGGCCCTTTACCGCGATTTCCTCGCTGGGCGCCTCGATTTGAATCCTCGAAATAGCTCGCTATTGCTCGGGTTCAAATCATCCGCCCGCCTTGAACTCACGCAAAATTGCCTATCCCGGGATGGACACTGGTTAGGAAATTTCGGATGCACCCGGGGCGTCGCGGCCTTTTTTCCCGGAGTTCCGTGGACCGGGTTCTGTTTCTTCAGAATGAAACCCACGGTCCGCCTATCCATATTAAGGAGAGAATAAATGTGGCATCTGTACCTTCCGATCGCGGGAAATAGCGTCAACGTGTTGCTGATATTCGGGATGGGGTGCCTTGTCGGCCTTCTGTCCGGAATTTTCGGGGTCGGGGGCGGATTTCTCATGACCCCGCTGTTGATCATGGCCGGGATTCCGCCA
>JBJKPT010000435.1:0-4214 GCA_046706045.1 Desulfobacterales bacterium | reverse complement strand
ATTGGAATCCTCGAAATAGCCGTGCCATTCCTCCGGTTCCAATCGTCCGCCCGCCTTGAACGCACGCAAGATTGCCGATCCTGGGATGGATACTAACGGGCCGTTTCTGCGCTTCAATTCATTGGCCTGCTTTGGGTGCGCACAAAACGGCCAATTTCTGGATAGGATTCCGTATCCGGAACCCCAGGGGACCACTCAGACGACGACGCATGCCCCCCCGGTGCAATCGCCGGCACCCCGATCCGAGGTGCCGGCGCTTTGTCTTTCCCCTGCGGCCTGTGCTACAATCCGCGGCCATGCTCGAAGACCACGCCCCCCATGATCTCGGCCTCTACGTCCACGTGCCGTTTTGCCGGCGGAAATGCCGCTATTGTGATTTTTATTCCGTGCCCGGCACGGACCGCCTCGATTGCTTTGTCCAGGCCCTTTGCCGCGAGATGGCGGCCGCAACCGCTCCCGCGCCGGCCGATACCCTCTATTTCGGCGGGGGGACCCCATCGCTTCTCTCCGCTCACGCCGTCTCCCGGATCCTCGCCGCGGCCGTCGACCGGTGCCGGCTGACGGATCGGGCCGAAATTACCCTGGAAGCCAATCCCGGCACGGTCACGCGGGCGTCTCTCAAAGCCTTTCGGGAAATCGGGATCAACCGGCTAAACCTCGGCGTGCAGGCCTTTGATGACGAGGCCTTGACGTTTCTCGGCAGGATTCACAGCGCCCGCGAGGGGTGCGCCGCCGTTGACGCGGCAAGGGATGCGGGGTTTGAAAACCTGGGGATCGACCTGATCTACGGCCTTCCGGGGCAAACGCCCGGGGCCTGGGAAAAAACGCTGGAAGCGGCCGTTGGACTGGGTTGCGAGCATCTTTCGTGCTACCTTCTCTCCTGCGAGCCGGGAACCCCCCTGGAGGCGGACCGGCGATGCGGCCGCTACCGGCCCCTTTCCGAAACCCGCCTAGGGCGCCTTTTCCGGATCACCCACGGCTTCCTCACGGAGCGCGGCTACGATCACTACGAAATTTCCAATTTCGCCCGAACCCCCGGCCATCGCTCCCGGCACAACACCAAATACTGGGACGGCGCTCCATACCTCGGGTTTGGCCCATCGGCCCATTCGTTTCTGCCGCCGGAGCGGTCTTGGAACGTGGCCTCGCTGGATGGCTACCTCGCGCGGATCGCGGCCGGCCGCTCGCCCCGCTCCGATCAGGAAACCCTCGATCGACGTCAACAGATGATCGAGGCGGTGTATCTCGGGCTCCGCCGCTCCTGCGGCATCCGGATCCAAGGGTTCAAGGATCGTTTCGGCCGGGATTTTGCCGCCGTGTTTTCCGGCGCCATCGAGGTTCTGGTGGAAAAGGGCCTGATGCGCATGGGCGCCGATGCCTGCCGGCTGACCCTGGAGGGCATGGTGGTGATGGACAGCATCGTGGCGAGGCTCGTGGCGCGGATTTAGAAACGATCCAGTGCTCAGGGGCTTGATCAGGACCCCGGGATGGCGTCCATCCCGGGATAGGCAATGTTGCACTTGCCGCACCCTCGGCTTATCCCGGTTTGCGCAATTTGCGGATATCCCCGATGCGGATGGTGACATGGGCGCTATCGAAATATTCTATCAGGGGGATCACGTATTTTCTCGAAGCTCCGGTCATATCCTTGAATTGAGGCGTGGTGATTTCACCGTTCTTTTTTATGAATTCAATAAGTTGATTTTCTATTGCCGAAATTGCCCCACGGTCGAAATAGAGATCTTCCTTCACCTTGACCAGTTCGCCGCCATCGACCAGATGTTGAAGGATATCTCTGGCCTGGTTCGGGGCCATGCCAAGCTCCGCACCGATTTCACGGAAATACGGCGGCTGCAGGCCGCCGGAGCGATACGCCTCCCGGATTTTTTCCATGGCCCCGGACTGGTCGGCGGCAAGGGAGATCCTGTGCCCGGCGAGACGGACGGTGTCCTCCTCGATGACGATCTTGTTCTCCTTGACCATCTGGTTCATCACCAGGGTAAAGAGGCGCGAATCCAGGTATTCGGGAAATTTGGACTTGAGCTCCTCCTTCAGCATGCCGGCTTTAATGGGGTGGGCATCGTGGTAGGCCGCCAGTTGGGTTGCGGCTTCGGCCTTTAAGGAATCGAAGGCTTCGCCGTGCAGGTAAAGCCGGGATTCCTTGTCGACCAGAACCATGGCGCGCTTCGTGAGCAGGGTGGAGAGCGCGGTCTCCAGCGGCTTGTCGTTCAGGTTGGTCATGAGCTTCAGCTCGGCAAAACGAACCCCGCGGTATCCGGCCGACTGGGCGTGAAAGGCGATGACCTCTTCGGGCGCACTGTCCAGAAGGGAGGAAAGTCCGTCGACGATGTCCTGATGGAAGCGTTTATGCTTCATCGGTACGGGGTTCAGGACCTGTCCGCCGCCGACGGTCCGCACCGGCGAGTAACTGCGAATGACGAAGTGATCGTCGCGCACCAGGACCACCGGCGTGTCGAGCCGGATCTGGGCGACGGCCATCTCCCCCGGGGCCAGTTCGTCGCGGTCCAAGAGCACGATCAGCCCGAGGATTTCGCTCGTGCCGCTGTGAAACCGCACCCGCGCGCGGTTTTTCAGGGGTCGCTTGTTGGATTGGAGGTACTGAAGCCGTACGTCCAGCATGTAGCCGGGCACGAGGGCGCCGGGGGTGGACACCACCTCGCCCCGGGCGATGGCCGTTTTTTCGAGCCCCTGGAAGTTGATGGCCGTGCGCATGCCGGCCCGGGCCTCTTCCACGGCGCTGTTGTGCACCTGAACGCCCCGGACCTTGGCGGTCTTTCCCGTGGGGTAGATTTCCACGGTGTCGCCGACCCGCACCCGGCCGGAGATCAGTGTGCCGGTGATGACCGTACCGAAACCCTTCATGGTAAAGACGCGGTCCACGGGCAGACGCAACAACCCGCCGGCCGACCGGTCCGGAATGTCTTTGCACAAGGCATCCAGGGTGTCGATAAAGTCCTCGAGCCCCTGGCCGGTGACGGAGGAGACCGGCACCACGGGCGCGTTTTCCAAAAACGTGCCTTCCAGGAATTCCTGGACGTCGCTTTGAACCAGTTCCAGCCAATCCTCGTCGACCATGTCGATTTTCGTCAGCACCACGAATCCATGGCGGATGCCGAGAAGGCTGCAGATTTCCAAATGCTCGCGGGTTTGGGGCATCACGCCCTCATCGGCCGCGATCACCAGGGCCACCAGGTCGATGCCGGTGGCCCCGGCCACCATGTTTTTCACGAATTTTTCGTGGCCCGGGACATCGACAATGCCCAGATGCTGACCGCTGGGCAGGGTGAGATCGGCAAATCCCAGTTCGATCGTGATGCCCCGGATCTGCTCTTCTTTCAACCGATCCGTATTGATGCCGGTTACGGCGCGGATCAGGGAGGTTTTTCCATGATCGATGTGGCCCGCGGTACCGAGAATGATTTGTTTCACAATGGGGGTGCTCCTCATCCAGCTCTGGAGTCATCGCTCTCAGAGATCGTTTCGCAGTCCGAACGGTGAGTCTTGAACCTGACCCTCCGATCCTTGTCCTGAATTACTTCCCCTAATCCTTGATCCTTGATCCTTAATCCCCCGGCACCTTGAATTCACACGGTCACTGGGATTTCCGATTTCTAAAATACTCGGTGACGTAAGCCATGCCGACGAGAAAAATCGCAAGCCCTCCGACGGAGACCAGGCCGATATGCCCAAAGAAAAATCGCGCCATTACGACCGCGATGCCGAGACCGACCACAACCCGCAGGTAAAACGCATAAATTGGGGGCACAGACAATCCCTTCATGAATTCAATGGGATATGGGAGCCTTGGCAATGGGATTCCGGACCCAGGAATCGGCATTTCCTACCGGGTTTTCCAAAGCTTGTTAAATATAGCACATGCCGCTGGGGGTCAACACCTGCCGGGCCGATGCAGCGCGATGGGCCATCATGCCGGTTTCGCCGGTTACCCAGGGGCAACGGCGAGTCTGCATCCGGCGTCTAGGAGGATTGCGGCCGCCGCAGCTCCGGGTCATGCCCACACGTGGGATCTATTCCCGGTCGAAGCCGGGGAGCCAGTGCATTTCGCGTCGAGGGGCAAAATAATCCTTGCCAAGTTCGATTCGATTTAGTAGCTTTCCGGCCTTCTCATGGTGGGTGTAGCTCAGTTGGCAGAGCATCAGGTTGTGGCCCTGAGGGCCGTGGGTTCAAGTCCC
>JBJKPT010000434.1:0-3292 GCA_046706045.1 Desulfobacterales bacterium | reverse complement strand
TGGCGTTGATCTGTTTCAGGTGATCGCCGGGGGCGGCCAGAAGCCCCAGGGCCGTGGCGGCGTCCTGGAAAATCAGCTGAACCTCGGCGGCCGGGCCGGACCCCGGGGGGCAATCGACCTTTCCGCCGGAAAAGGCAAACGTTCGGCCGATGGATCGGTCCTTGACGGCGATCCTGGCGTTGAAATGCTTTTCTCTCAACCGTGCGCGAAAGTCCGGATCGATCCATCGCCGGAGCCGGAGGCCGGCGTAGAGGCCGAAGAGCACGGCCTTGAAAAGCCATCCCGACAGCCGGGGGCATCGGGGGAGCAGACGGTCCATGAGAAGGGAGGGCATGGCAAAGACTCCTGCAACGGTTGAGCAGACACCCTGTCCCGGGTTGAGCAAAGACCGTACCATGATGAATTCATCTTTGTTTCAGCAAGTTATCATTGACCCGGAGATTTTTTTACCATATAAGGTAATCCTATTTACCGAATACGGTGATTTTTCCGGACATTACCGTATGTGGTAATACCCAGGCGGGGCCGGGGAAAAAATCCAACGGTACCGTTGCGTGGGTTGACGGGATGCTCTGCGATCCAAATCGAAATCGGGATCGCTATCGAAATCGGAAAGACGGGCGCTTGGACACGAGAAAGGACGGCGGCCCACGGGGCGCGGCGGCGGCCTGGCGAAAAAATGGTGTTTGTCATGGAGCCGGTTGGCTGACAGAACTCGATTTCGATCCCGATTTCGACTCCGATAAAGCCGAACCCAGGCGGTTGAAACGAACGGGGAGCCCATATGGACGAGAATCTCTTCTTCAAACAGGCGACGCTTCTGATCTGCAGCAGCCTGGACATCGAGGTGGCCCTGGGGCGGTGCCGGGCGTTTCTCGCGCAGTATTTGCCCGTGGACGAGATTCACATGAACCTCTACGAGCCGGCCATCGGGGGGCTTCGCTACCTGGCCCGGGCCACCGAAACCGGCGGAGAAAAACTGCACCGGCAGATCAAGCTGCCCCGGGATCTCATCCGGGCCATCGAAAGCGGCCGGCGGCTGGAAGACCGCCTCATCATCAACCGGCCCGAAGAAGACCCCATGGGCCGGATCATCACCCGCGAGATGGCCGTTCCCGAGTTGTCGCTCATCGCCTTGCCCCTCCGGATCGAAAATCAACGGCTGGGGGTGGTGGATTTCTTCGCCCGGGGAAACGACCGCTTCACCGAGGCCCACGCGCGCCTTTTGGCCCTTCTGCGGGAGCCTTTTGCCATCGCCATGGCAAACGCCTTGACGCACGATGACGTCGTCCAGCTGAAGGAGCAACTGCTTTCGGACAACCGTTACCTGAACAGCGAGCTGATATCGAAATCCGGCGATGAAGTGATCGGGGCCGCATCGGGCCTCAAAGGGGTCATGGACCAGGTCGATCGCGTCGCGGCCTTGAAAAACACGGTGCTTCTCCTGGGCGAAACCGGGGTCGGCAAGGAAGTCGTCGCCAATGCCATCCACCGCCGGTCGCCCCGCAGAAACGAGCCCTTCATCAAGGTCAATTGCGGGGCCATCCCGGAGAACCTCATCGACAGCGAACTCTTCGGCCATGAAAAAGGGGCCTTCACCGGCGCCGTCCGGCAGAATCGCGGGCGCTTCGAACGGGCCGACAAGGGGACGATCTTCCTCGACGAGATCGGAGAACTCCCGCCGTGGGCCCAGGTCCGGCTCCTGCGGGTGCTGCAGACCCAGGAAATCGAGCGGGTCGGCGGCTCTCCGCCGATCGCCCTGGACATCCGCGTGGTCACGGCGACCCACCGCGACCTCGAGCGGATGGTCCACGAGGGCGCTTTCCGCGAGGACCTCTGGTTCCGGATCAACGCCTTCCCCATCCGCATCCCGCCGCTGCGGCAGCGGATCGGCGACATCCCCCTGCTGGTCGACCATTTTATCGAGAAAAAGTGCAAGGAACTGGGGATCCAGGAAATTCCGCGGCTCGAGGCCGGCGCCGTCGAGCGGCTGGCGCGCCATCGTTGGCCGGGAAATGTCCGGGAGCTTGAAAACGCCGTGGAGCGGGCCTTGATCCAACACCGGAGCGGGCCGCTCTCGTTTCCCGGCCCGGCAAAAAATCCGGCCGCGGAACCGGTCACGATCCCGCTGGAAGACGAGGCACCGGTCATGCCCCTGGATGACATCACCCGGCGCTACATCCGGGAAGTTCTTTCGAAAACCAAGGGGAAGATCAACGGAAAGGACGGGGCCGCGGCCCTTTTGGGAGTGAACCCGAACACCCTTCGAAACCGGATGAAAAGGCTCAACGTCGCCTACGGCCGCAGGGCGCGGGAGAAATGAGAAGCCGTCTCAAAAAAATCTTTTCATCCGATATCGGCGTTGAGCCCTCGTCTCAAGTCCTCGACATACTTCGGTCCGCAATGAATGCGTCTTATTTTCGCATTTCTGCGTCAATTCGTTCGGAGATAAATATTTTGAGCAACGATTGATAGGGAACATCCCGTTTATTGGCGAGCACCTTCAACTCATCAATCATCGATTCGGGAAGACGAATGGAAATGGACCTCGTGGACGGTTTGAGTTTCGGTAAAAGCACCTCTTCGGCATCGCTCCAATCGAGATATTCCGTTGAATCATGCTCTTGCCAAAAAAGGCGTTCTTCCGCCTCACTTTTAAATTTCGGGGTTTTCTTTTTCATTTTAAGTACTTCTCTCCGTCTCTGACGCGGTCATTTCCCTTGCGGAAATAATCCTGATCTTTTCGTTTCGAAATGTAAATACAGCGAAAATCAATCGATCCGCATGGGCCCGGCCAAGTGCGTAGTATCGACTTTCCAGCTTGGAGCGATCTCTGTCGCGTTTTATAATCAAAGGTTTGTTGAAGAAGATTTGTTCGCATTCCCCCGTGGAGACGTCATGGGTGTCCCCGTTCTTTGTAATATTTCCTTGGTCCCATTCGAAACCGGTACAATTCGATAATATTTTATTTAGGCGGACCATAAGATATGTATATTTTGATTATATACAAGAGATCAATAAAAAATTCCACACGGTCGCTTGTCCGAATGCCAACGAGCCACTCCCGCTCCTTGCAATTCCATATGCCGCCATATCCCAGCGCTACGGCGCGCTAACGCCGCTTCGGCGATAAGGCGCCGGACGGCGGGCTTCGGGAAAGAAAAATTTGATCCCGATGAAAGCGGGTCACAGACATCTCTTAACGAGTGTCCATCCCAGGATCGGCAATGTTGCGTGAGGTCAAGGCGGACGGACGATTGGAACCGGAGGAATAGCTTTGGCTATTTCGAGG
>JBJKPT010000433.1:0-3218 GCA_046706045.1 Desulfobacterales bacterium | reverse complement strand
GCGCCCTCGATCCGGCTGGTCACCCGCAGGGGATACGCCCCGGCGTCGAGGGCCACGTCGGTGACTTCCCGGATGCAGGGCCACCCCAGCCGTTCGGCCAGAAGAAAACCGGTCTGCCGGTTGTCGCCTTCTCCGCCCTGGGTGCCGAGGATCGCCACCTGCTGTCCGGTGTTTCGAACATGGGCGGCGATCCATTCCGAGACGGCCAGGGGATGAAACCGCAGATCCGTGCAAGGATCGCAGCCGATGCGCACGGCGTGGGCATACCCGACGGCCAGAAGCCGCCTTAAAAACAGATCGGCCGAAGGGTCGTCCACGGTCAGCGCGGTGAGCTCCACCGGGGCCGGAGCGCCGTTTGCGGGGCCGGCGAGCTTGAGCGCCATTTCGAGCGCGCTTTCGTCAAAACAGTTGAACACCTTCCGGACGAAGCCCAGGTCGACCCGGTGCCGGGAGTCCACCACCCAATCGATTCCCGACAACCAGTCCAGATCCGGAATGGCTTTGAAGCAGACCGTGACGCGCATCATTCCACCGGATAGATGGTCCCTGCGTTCATGATCCCCCGGGGGTCGAACTGATCCTTCAGCCCCTTGAGGAGGTAATAGGCCGAACCGTGCTCTTCCTTGGTCCAGGGCGCGCGGTACTTGCCGATCCCGTGATGGTGCACCATGGAACCGCCGGCCTTCAGGGTCTCCTCGACGATCATGGCGTTCAGGGGGATGTGGTACGTGTGGATCTCCTCTTCCGGTTTGCAGTCGACGACGTTGTAGTCGTAGACGAAATAGACGTTGGTGCCGGTCTGGTAGCTGTGCGAGGAGTGGCCGCCCAGCATGGTGAGATCGTCCAGGTGGGGAAACGCCTCCCGGATCCGCCGGAGGGCGTTTTCGTAGATCGCGTGGATGCAGTCCCAGTTGCCCGAGACCTCGGTGGTGAATCCCATGTGGTGGGTCTTTCGGATCAGCTCCCGTTCCTCGGCGATCTTCTCCGGCCCCCAGTTCAGGTGATTGAACCAGTGTTCAATGATCTTAGCGTCGATTTTTTCGCATTCCGGATGGCGTGCCACGGTCTCGGCGATCCCTTCGGCGGTCGCCCCGGCGATGCGCGCGTTGCCCTCGGCCATGAAGATCAGCACGCATTTGTCCGGCGCGAACTGATCGAACCCGTGCTGGGCCCCGTCCTCGGCATCGTAGAGCCGCGCCACGGAGGGGCGGTAGCCCGCGACCATCACCTCCCGCAGGATCCCGAACCCGTTCTTCATGCTTTCCAGCGCCCAGGCGAGGAACCGGTTGTTTTCCGGAAAATACCGGAAGGCCTTCACGGTGACCTCGGTGATGAAGCAAAGGGCGCCTTCGTTTCCGATGATCACGTGGCGGATATCCGGACCGCAGGCGCGCCGGGGGACGTTCTTGATGCGGGTGACCGTTCCGTCCGGAAACACCGCCTCCAGGCCGACGACCATGTCTTCGATGGCGCCGTAGAGGGTCGAAAACTGCCCGATGCTCCGGGTGGCGACGAGCCCGCCCATCTCGGCCAGGGGCTTGGATTGGGGGGAGTGCCCGGTGGTGAGCCCCTGTTTCCGGAGCCGGTCTTCCAGGACGCCGAGATTGACGCCGCACTGGGCGGTGACGAGCATGTTGGTCGGATCGACCCGGAGGATTTGGTTCATTTCCGATCCGTCCAGGACCACGGAATTCTCGACGATGGTCTCCAGCCCGCCCTCGGTCGCCGTACCGCCGGTGCGGGCGACCGCGTTGATGCGGTGGTCGTTCAGAAACGTCAGAACCTCGGAGACCTGCTTCGTGTCGGCCGGCTTGACCACCGCGGCCGGGATCGGACAGGTGTACACGCCGAAGAGGGTCGCGTATTTCTGGTACCGGTCGTGGCTGCTGGCTTTCAGCACCGCTTCATCGGTGATGACCCGTTCCGGGCCGACGATCCGCTTCAGCCCCTCGACAATGGCCTTTCTGGATAACGCCATGAGGATCCCTCTGCTCTGATCCGTGGGTCCAACCGTTTGTTTTTTTGTTTCCATCCCAAAGCCATTCCCCGAAGCCTTTATTGCCGCCGGGATGCCTTTCTTTCGAAAAAAACTTGAGGCATCGATCCCTTTAAGTCAACGGCATCGGTTTTCTTCCAACGGCCGGCGACGGGAACCCACGCGGCGCCCGAGCCCGCCGGGCAACCCGGCACCGGCGCTTTTCAGCGCATCAAGTACCCGCCGTCGACCACGAGCACGTGCCCGTTCACGTAATCCGAGGCCCGGCTCGCCAGAAAGACCGCGGCGCCCATGAGATCCTGGGGTTCGCCCCAACGGTTGGTCGGAATGTGCTCCAGCACCTTCCGGTTGGTTTCGGGGTTGCTCCGGGTTTGGGCCGTGATCGCGGTGGCGTAATAGCCCGGGGCGATCCCGTTCACCTGGATGTTGAACCGGGCCAGTTCGTCGCAATAGGCTTTGGTGAGGCCGGCGATGCCGTGCTTGGTCGCGGTATAGGCGGGCGACCACTGCCCCCCCAGGTACGAAAACAGGGAGCAGATGTTGATGATCTTGCCGCTTTTCTGCGGAATCATGACTTTGGCCGCCTCGTGGCTCATCTCGAACGCGGCGGTCAGGTTGACGGCGATCATGGGATCCCAGTCGCTGCGATCGAACTCCAGGACCGGGTTCAACCGGCAAATCCCGGCGTTGTTGATCAGGATGTCCAACCGGCCGAACCGCTTGACGCAGGCCTCGACGATCTGTTTCGGCGCGCCGGTCCGGGTGATGTCGATTTCCATCATCTCGACGGAAACGCCCTGTTTTTCGATCGATTGCCGGGCCCCGGCGTTGTCCGGGATATAGCTGGGAATGAAAAGATCGGCGCCGGCTTTGGCCATGGCGGTGGAAAACGCCAACCCCAGCCCGCTGTTGCCGCCCGTGACCATGGCGGTTTTCCCTTTCAAGGAAAAAAAATCCATCGAAAATTGATCGATGCTCATGGGTTTGGACTCCTGGAAGCCATCTCAAATAAGTCTTTTCACCCGATATCCGCGTTGAGCCCTCGTCTCAAGTCCTTGACATACTTAGAGTATGCCTCCGGGTTGGTTCTCGGTCTCGCCTTGAACTCGACCGAAAATCCTAATTTTGAGATGGCTTCCGGTAAAAGGTTCTCCTTTTCCACTCCGCATCGGGCGAAGGTAGACGGATGCGGCACCCGCGCGAGTCATCGCTTGGGAAGGAT
>JBJKPT010000432.1:0-9305 GCA_046706045.1 Desulfobacterales bacterium | reverse complement strand
AGCAAGGAACAGATCTGCGGCGACTCCTACACGAGCCGCTTCGAGCAGGGGCAAGGCGAGAATACGCTGATTCTCAATATGGGCCCGCAACACCCTTCCACCCACGGTGTGTTGCGGATGATCCTGGAACTGGATGGCGAGTACATCGTTCGGGCCGAACCGGTCTTGGGCTACCTGCATCGCATGCACGAGGCCATGGCCGAAAATCGGTCCTATCTGCAGTACATGCCCAACATGGGCCGGGTGGATTACCTGCACCCCTTGGCCTGGAACTGGTCCTATGTCGGGGCCGTCGAACGCCTGGGGGGGATCGAAGTGCCCCGGCGGGCCGAGTTCATCCGGGTCATCACCTGCGAACTCAACCGGATCTCGAGCCACCTGGTATGGTGGGGCGCCTATCTCCTGGACCTGGGGGCGTTCACGCCGATCCTGTACGCCTTCGATGACCGGGAACGGATCCTCGACATGCTTCAGTCGGTGAGCGGTTCGCGGCTGACGTACAGTTTTTTCAGACCCGGCGGGGTCGCCTTTGATTTGACCGATGCGTTTCTGACCGAGGTGAAGGCCTTCATCCCCCATTTCCGCTCACGGCTGCTCATGTACAAGGACCTTGTCACCGATAACATCATCCTCCGGCGCCGCTGCGAGCAGATCGGGGTGCTGCCCCTGGAAACGTGCCGCCGTTACGGTGCCACCGGGCCCGTCGTACGGGGCTCGGGCCTGGCCTACGACGTGCGGCGCGCCGCACCCTACGGCGTTTACCCGGAGCTGGATTTCGAGATTCCCACCCAGCAATCCGGCGATGCCATGGGACGTTACCGGGTTCGCCTGGCCGAGATGGAACAAAGCCTCAACATCCTGGAGCAGGCCGTGGAGGCCATCCCCGAAGGGGAGTATATCGTCAAGGGCGCTCCCAAACCGCGATGGAAGGCGCCAACCGGCGAAACCTACTTTGCGACGGAAGGGGCCCGGGGCAAGGTCGGGGTGCACCTGGTGAGCGACGGCTCGTCGACCCCCTACCGGTGCAAGCTCCGCGCTCCCGGATATTCCAACCTGAGTCTATTTGCCGAGTTGGCCCAGGGGGTTCTCCTGGCCGACGCCGTTTCCATTTTAGGAAGCCTGGATCTGGTGATCCCCGAAATCGACAGGTGAACTGAACGCCATGCAGAACTTCGTCCTATCGGAACCATTCATCCGCATCATCGTGGGTATCGTGGCCGTGGCGGCATTCGTTGGGGTCAACGGCCTGATCCTGGTTTACATGGAGCGCAAGCTGGCCGGGCACTTTCAACTCCGGCCCGGCCCCTTCGAGGTGGGCTGGCATGGTTGGCTGCAACCCGTGGTCGACGCCGTAAAGCTTGTGGGCAAGCAGTTGTCCACCCCCGACGGGGTGGATCCCCTGCTTTTCTGGGCGGCACCGGTCGTGGCCTTCGTGTGGGTGCTGGCCCTTTTTCTTCCCATCCCCTTCGGCCCGGTGCTCACCGGTTTCAGGATGAACCTGGGGCTCGTGTTGATCCTGGCGCTTGCCGGCGTCAATATCATCGCCCTGTGGCTGGCCGGGTGGGGCTCCAACAACAAGTGGTCGATTCTGGGGGCGGCCCGGGCCGTGTCCCAGGCGGTGGCCTACGAAATTCCGATGCTTTTGGCCCTACTGGCGGTGGCCTTTTCCGTCGGATCCCTGGATCTCTCCTTCGTGGTCAGCCACCAGGGGCGTTGGCCCTGGCAATGGAACCTCATCACCCAACCCTTGGCATTCCTGATTTACTTCGTTTCCGCAGTGGCCGAAACCAACCGTGCGCCCTTCGACCTTCCCGAGGCGGAAAGCGAACTGACCGCGGGCTTCCACACCGAATATTCCGGAATGGCCTTCGGCCTTTTCTTCCTCGCCGAGTATACCAACATGATCGTGGTCTGCGCCGTGGCGACGGCCATGTTTCTTGGCGGCTGGCAGGGGCCGGTGTTGCCCGGCGTCTGGTGGTTTCTCGCCAAGATGTATTTCTTGTTGTTTGTCATGATGTGGCTTCGGTGGACTTTTCCGCGGGTGCGCTTCGATCAATTGCTAAACATCAACTGGAAGTGGCTCCTGCCCCTTGCCCTGGTCAACCTCATGGGCACCGCATTACTTACGAAGATATTCTAGGAAGTCGGCATGAAATTCAAACAGACGATGCAAGATATCCGTTCCCTGTGGAGCCTGATCATCGGCCTGGGGGTGACCGGTGACGCCTTGATGCGAAAGACCATCACGATCCACTACCCCCGCCAGGAGGTGGACAACCTGGAGACGTTCCGGGGCCCCATCGAATTGGTTCCCAAACCCAAGACCCCGGATAAACCCAAATGCATCGCCTGCCTGATGTGCATGTCCACCTGTCCTTCCGGCTGCATCACCGTGGTCAAGGCCAAAGCGCCGAAACCCGCCGAAGAAGGAGCCGGCGCCATGGCCGAGGCCGAGGCCAACGGGGAGAAGGCCAAGGCGCCCAGTGCCCCCAAGGAGCCGGCACGGTTTACCTACGATTACAGCAAATGCAGCCTCTGCGGTCTGTGCGCCGAGGTCTGCCCGGTCAATTCCATCCGTTTTTCTTCGGACGCCTACCTGGTCACCCGGGGCCGAGAAGAACTGACGATGGATCTGTTGGCCAAACTCAAGGACCAGGCCGGAGCCGCGAAGGACTCCGAGAAAAAGGCGGCGTGAGGCGATTATGGGACCTTTTGCGGGATCGTTGGCCAAATTCGGATTTGCGTTTTACACCGCGCTGATCATCGGCGGTGCGATCGTGGCCGTGACACCACGCAGCCTGGTGCGCTCGCTGATGGGCCTGATCGCCACGATGTTCGGGGTGGCCGGGTTGTATGTTCTCATGAACGCAACCTTTGTCGCCCTGATGCAGATCCTGATTTATGTGGGCGGCGTGTCGGTGCTGATATTTTTCGCCATCATGCTCACCCAGGCCGGGCCCACGGGGGATGAAGCCAAGAAACGGCCCTTTCGAAAGCAGCTCAACGCCATTCTCGGCATGCTCCTGCCGGCCGCGGTGCTTTCGGTGGGCATCGTCAAGCACGGACCCAAGGGTTTTGAAATCCCCAAAGCCGCCTCCCTGGCCGATCTCGGTGCCGGTCTCATGGGGCCCTACGTCCTGCCGTTCGAATTGATTTCGGTGGTGCTCCTCGTGGCCATGATCGGGGCGGTGATGCTCGCCTGGCAACAATGGGGGAAAAAATAGAAACGGCGACCGCCGGGAGGTGCCCGGGGGGCATATCGCCGAATCGTTTCTGACTTGCTTTCCGGGTTAGGGTTCAAAAAGGCAAAACCGATGAGTTCAATGCAAATGTACCAGTTGGTGGCGTTGGCCCTGTTGTGCATAGGGCTTTTCGGGTTCATCCGGCGGCACAGCCTTGTGAGCATGCTGATCTGCCTGGAGCTGATGCTCAACGGCGCCGGTCTTTCCATCGTGGCCGCCAGCCAACACACCCAGGCCAATGCCGTGCTGGGTCAGTTGAGTGCGCTGCTGGTCATGGGCCTGGCCGCGGCCGAAGCGACCCTGGTACTGGCCATCGTGCTGGTGGTGAACCGGCGCTTCAAGTCTTCGGAGTGCTCCAAGGTTTCTGAACTGAAGGGATAAAGCAAAACATGCCAGCTACCGTGACGACCATTCACAGCGCCATCCTGCTCGTGCCCCTGGCGATTACGTTCGTGGCCCCGTTTGCCATCTGGTTTTTCGGTAAAAAGCCGAACCAGCGCGAGGCGGTCTCCTTTGTGGCCAGTGCCCTGACGTTTTTCACCGTCCTCACCATGGTCCCCGACGTGCTCCACGGCAAGATCCTGACCTACACGTTGTTCACCATCCTTCCGGGGATCCACGTCTCGTTCATGGCCGACGGGTTGACCATGATCTTCGCTATCGTCTCAAGCCTTTTGTGGGGGCTGACGACCGCCTACAACGTCGGCTACATGCGCTCCCTCAAGGAGCACGCCCAGACGCGGTACTATTTTTGCTTTGCCGTCGCCATCTTCGGTGCCCAGGGCGTCGCCTTTTCGGGCAACATCTTCACCCTCTACATGTTTTACGAAATCATCACCCTGTTCACCTATCCGCTGGTCGCCCACCACCAGGACCTGGAAGGCTACTCCGGCGGCCAGAAGTACCTGGTCTACCTGGTCGGCACGAGCAAGCTTTTCTTTTTACCGGCCATGGTGATCACCTACGTTCTCTGCGGAACCCTGGACTTTCACATCGGTGACATCGTTCACGGCATTTTCCCGCCGACCGCCAATCCGGTGCTCGTAAGCCTCGCCTACTGGCTTTTCATTTTCGGTCTGGCCAAGGCGGCCATCATGCCGCTGCACAACTGGTTGCCCTCGGCGATGGTCGCCCCCACCCCGGTCTCGGCCCTGCTGCATGCCGTGGCCGTGGTCAAGGCGGGAGTCTTTTCCATTGCCCGGGTGATCCTTTCCGGCTTTGGTGTGGAGACCATGACGCGGCTGGGCCTGGGGATGCCCACGGCGGATCTGGCGGCCTTTACCATTGTTGCGGCATCGCTCATCGCATTGACCAAAGACGACCTCAAGGCGCGGCTGGCCTACTCCACCGTCAGCCAGCTGAGCTACATCATCATCGGGGTTGCCATGCTGACGCCCATGGCGATCGAAGGCGGGGTGGTTCACATCGCCCACCATGCCTTCAGCAAGATCACCCTCTTTTTCGCCGCGGGCGCCATTTTTGTCGCCACCCACGAAAAGAAGATCAGCCGCATGGGCGGCATGGGCCGGCGGATGCCCTGGACCTTTGGGGCCTTCGCGATCGCCGCGCTGTCGATGATCGGGGTTCCACCGGTCTGCGGCTTCGTCAGCAAGTGGTATCTCGTGAACGGCGCGGTGGACGGCGGGCACATGGTGCTTCTGGTCGCGCTGCTCGCCAGCACGCTGCTGAACGCCATGTACTTTACACCCATTGTGTTCAAAGGGTTTTTCGGAAAACCCCATCCCGACATCGTTTTGGAAGACTACCACGAAGCGCCGGCCACGATGGTGGTGGCCCTCTGCTTCACCGCCGTGGTCTCGGTGCTGCTGGGGCTCTATCCCCAGACCTTCCTGAACTTTATCGGTGTTTTTGCCAAGTTCAAACTCTAAGGGTTCGTGCAACGAAGCCTCCGCGCGTCGCGCGACGGGGCCATGCACGGATGACGAGGGCGAAATGAGCGGATCTTCTTTCGGAGAGATGTTGGACCGGAGCCGCAAGCAGCACGCCAAGGCGTGGAAACGCGGCCTGTTCCTTTTCCTGGGGGTGCTGGTGGCGGTCAACCTCTTCATCCACCCCCACCACGGCGAATACGGACCGGATATATACCCCGGTTTCTGGGAGCTGTTCGGTTTCCTTGCGACGGTGGGAATGATCTTTCTCATGAAGAAAATCATTCAGCCCATGCTGGCGCATCCGGAGGAAAGCGATGACGAGTAGCCACGTATTTCTTCATCCGGCCTTCGCGTTCATCGCTCTGGCCCTGCTCTTGCCTTTTCTCCGAGGTGATTGGTGGCGGTACCTGTTGCCGATTCCGCCGGTGATCGCCCTGGCCTCGGTCTTGACCGTGCACAGCGGCACCTACGGACTGATTCACTACCTGGATCAGACCCTGGTTCTCGGCCGGGTGGACCGGCTTTCCGTGGTGTTCGCCAATGTCTTTTCGATCATGTCCCTGATCGGCATGACCTACGCCATGCACATGAAGGAAAAGGCCCACCACGCCGCGGCGTGCCTTTACGTCGCCGGCTCCTTTGGCTGCGTCTTTGCCGGGGACTTCATCACGCTGTTCATCTTTTGGGAATTGATGAGTGTCTCCAGCGTCTTTCTGGTCTGGTTGAACCGCAATCCCATCTCCATCCGGGCCGGTTTTCGTTACTTCCTGTTCCACACCCTGGGCGGCCTGTTTCTCTTGGGCGGACTCCTCATCCGCTACAAGGCCGTCGGGAACTTCGCATTCCTGCCGGTCACGCCGGCGGGCGCCCATTTCTATGACTGGCTTATCCTGATCGGCTTCTGCGTCAACGCCGCGGTGGTCCCTTTGCACGCCTGGCTGCCGGACGCCTACCCGGAAGCCACGGTCGCCGGTGCGGTCTTCATGTGCGCCTTTACGACCAAGACCGCGGTCTACGTTCTGGCAAGGGGTTTTGCCGGGTTTGAGATCCTTGCCATCGCCGGCACCATCATGGCCGTTTACGGGGTCCTCTACGCGTCCATGGAAAACAACGCCCGGCGAATCCTCGCCTACCACATCGTCAGCCAGGTGGGCTACATGGTCGCCGGTATCGGCATCGGCACGGCCATGACGATCAACGGCGCCGTGGCCCACGCCTACGCCCACATCCTCTACAAGGGCCTTCTCTTCATGGGGACCGGCACCGTCCTTTACGCCGCCGGTACCGCGCACCTGGACAAGCTGGGCGGGCTCGTCCGGCGGATGCCCTGGGTCATGATCCTCTACATGGTCGGAGCGGTGAGCATCTCCGGGGTCCCGTTCTTCAACGGCTTCATCTCGAAGAACATGACGATCAACGGCGCCGTGGATGCGCATTGGCCCTGGATCGGCGTCTGGCTGGAAGTCGCCGCCGCGGGCACCTTCCTCTCGGTCGGGATCAAGCTGCCCTATTTCGCCTTCTTCAACAAATCGGACTACGAGGGACCGCTCAAACCCATTCCTTGGAACATGTACGTCGGCATGGCCATCGCCGCGTCCCTCTGCCTGGCCCAGGGACTCTACCCGCCGCTTCTCTACAAGCTCCTTCCATTCCCGGTGGAGTATGAGCCATACAGTGTCTGGAAGCTTCTGCAGGCCTCGATGCTTCTCGGCTTCACCGGCCTCGGCTTCTACTTCATGAAAAACGTCATCACCCCGCACGCCGCCCGCAATCAGGATTTCGACGGGCTTTACCGGCTCATCGGAAAAGTCTTCGTGGCGATCTTCACCATACCCCTTTCCGCCGTCGACGGTTTGTGGACCGAAGCCTACCGGGTCCTGGGGATGAAGGGGCTGATGGGTGCGGCCCGGGGCGCCAGCGTGTTCGACAAGAAGGGGATCGATACGGTGGTCGACGGGACCGCGTATTCGGTCCGCGGGGTGGGGCGCATTTCCAGCAAACTGCAGACCGGCCGGCTCCAGGACTACCTGGCCTGGATGACCGTGACCGCCCTGGTGATCTTTGCCGTGGTCTGGTGGTTCGCAAACGTGGGCTAACGACCTTTCAGGTAATTTAACGCGGAGTCGCATAACGATGGTGCACGCAAGCTTTCCGGTCCTGACCGTACTGATATTCTTCCCTCTGGCCGCCTGCCTGGGAGTGGTTCTGCTGCGCAGCGATAACGCGGTGCGCTGGTTTTCCCTGGCCGCCTCCCTGATCGAGCTGGGCCTGGGGTTCCCGCTGCTGCGCTTTGACATGACCCAGAGCGCCTTCCAGTTTGTCGAACGGGTGCCCTGGATCAAGACCTGGGGGATCTCCTACTACGTCGGGGCGGACGGCATCAGCCTCCTGATGATCTGGCTCACCATCGCCATCACCCCGCTTTGCGTGCTCTGCTCCTGGTCGTATATCAGCAAGCGGGTCAAGGAATTCCATTTCTGCCTGCTTTTCATGACCAGTGCGTGCATCGGCGTGTTCACGGCCCTTGATTTCGTCCTGTTCTACGTCTTCTGGGAAGCGATGCTGATTCCCATGTACCTGCTCATCGCGGTATGGGGTGGTCCGGAACGGCGTTACGCGTCGATCAAGTTTTTCCTGTACACCCTGGCCGGTTCCACTCTGCTTCTCGTGGCGCTCATCGCGTTTCGCTACGTCGGCGGCACTTTCTCCATCCCGGATCTGATGACCAAGCACTACGCGTTCCGGTTCCAGTGCCTCACCTTCCTCGCCATGTCCCTCGCCTTTGCCATCAAGGTGCCGATGTTTCCGTTCCACACCTGGCTTCCGGCAGCCCATGTCCAGGCCCCCACGGCGGGCAGCGTGATCCTCGCCTCCGTTTTGCTGAAGATGGGGACCTATGGATTTCTGCGGTTCTCCCTTCCCCTGGCGCCCGCCGCCAGCCATTACTTCGCCCCCCTGATGATCGCGATCTCCTTGGCCTCCATCATTTACGGCGGCCTGGTGGCCCTCGGGCAAACCGATATCAAGAAAATCATCGCCTATTCCTCGGTGGGCCACATGGGGTTCGTGACCCTCGGGATCTTTTTGTTCAACCTGCGCGGATTCCAGGGCGCGCTCTTTCAAATGCTCAATCACGGCATTACGACCGGTGCCCTCTTTTTGATGGTCGGCGCCATCTACGAACGCAGCCACAGCCGGGAGGTCGTCGACAACCTGGGACTCGGCAAGTACCTGCCCGCCTACATGGGCTTCTGGGGTCTTTTTGCCTTCAGCTCCTTTGGTTTCCCCGGCACCAACAGCTTCGTGGGTGAGTTCCTGGTCTTTGTGGGCGCCTTCCACACCAAAACCTGGATCGGGCTCGCCATGGTGCCGGGAGCCCTCATCGCCCCCACCTACATGCTCCGGTTGACCCAGAAGATGAGCTGGGGGGCGCCGGCATGCGCCGGCAGCTGGAAGGATTTGAACATCCGGGAATGGAGCTACCTCGTGCCGGCGGCCTTTTTTGTTCTCTACATCGGCCTTGCGCCCAAACTCTTTTTCAACGTGATGAATCCTTCGCTCGAGAACCTCGTCAAGCAGGTTCATGCGCAGAACATGGTGGCGGCGAGCGTCACCGCCCCCCAACCCTTGGTGAAAACCGGGTTTAATCCGAACAAGCTGACCGTCGCGCTGGCGCGGACCCAGGTGCAGGAGCATTAATCGTGGAGTGGAGACTGGATTTGGTTTGGATCGAGGCCTACCAGTTGTTGCTGGTGGCATTGCTGTTCGTACAGAGCCTGCATCCCCGTCTTCAAAAGCTGCGGGTGCAGACCTGGCTTCCCATCATGGCCGGCCTCGGCGTGGTGGTGGCGATCTGTCAGTTTTCCGCCCAGGGGCAGATGCTTTTCAATGCCTACCGCGTGGACCGGTTGAGTCAGTTTTTCAAGATCGTGGTCGCCATCGGGTTCTTCGTCGCGGTCCTGAACGCCGGCCGGCAGCCCACCCTGGTGGATGAAAAGCGGGCCGATTATTTTCTCTTGATGGCCATGTCCGCCTGGGGGCTGATGGTTCTCTCCTCGGCGGTGGAGCTGATCACCATTTACCTCGCCATGGAATTGAGTTCCTACAGCCTCTATGCCCTCGTGGCCCTGAGGTTAAAGGAGCGCGGCGCGGCCGAGGCGGCCATCAAGTA
>JBJKPT010000431.1:0-3015 GCA_046706045.1 Desulfobacterales bacterium | reverse complement strand
GAAGATAGCCGTGGGAAGAAATCGGCGGCTTTTTTCCGGCCGGCACACAAGTTTTTTGTAACCGATCCGGCCGCCGGAGCGAATACCCAGACATATGCCACCGATGGCGGCCGGCCGCCCGGTGGATCAACCCGAAACCCTGTGTTCCAATTCCCACGAAAGCCAATTTCCAAGGAGATGTTCCATGAAGAATGCTCGTAAACTCGTCGTAGCCGTGATCGGAATCCTGTTTTTGACCGGTGCCAGCCTTGCCTGTGCCGCGGGCGGGCCGCCCCGCGGCGGTCATTTCCGACAATTCCAGTTGTTGCGGATGCTCGAACGGGTGAATCTGACCGATGCCCAGGTGGACAAGATCGCCGACATCCTGAGCAATTCCCGGACCGCCACGGCCGCCGACCGAGACGCCCTGCGCGCGTACCGCAAGACCATGGTCCGGTTCGGAAAGAACGCCGAATTCAACGAAGCCGAGGTTCGCAAGGCGTTTGCGCAGGTCGCGCCGCATCTGGAAAACCTGGCGGTGGCCAGAGCCCGGCTCCGGGCGGACATCATGGGGGTGCTGACGAGCGAGCAACGCGCGAAACTGAAGAAAGACTTCGAGCGGAAACGGACCCATCTGCGTCAGGAGTGGCGGTTGCGCAAACTTTTCATGGAAAGCCGAACCCCGGGAGAGTAGGATTTAGGATCAGCTTTGCCAGGTTTGTCGGGTTCATCCGGTTTGCCGGGTTCAACCGGCGGCCGGATGAACCGGCGACCGGATGAACCTTTTCGGGCGTATGGGGGGAACATCGGACGAGGAGACGCCGGTGCGCCGGGCAATGAAATGGGGTGAACGCGGGGCTTTTCGGACCGGATCCCGGGTGAATCCGGGTTCGTGCGGATTTGGGTCGACCGCCGGATGATTCGTTCGGCTTCGGGCCGCAGCGATTTGACGGAGCCATGGCCGAGGACCATGAGATCATTGCCCGGGTGCTGGGCGGCGACGTGGACGCCTTCGAGACCCTGTTGGTCCGGTACCGGACACCGGTGCGGCGCATCGTGAGCCGTCACGTTCCGGGCGATGCGGTGGAAGAGGTTGTTCAGGATGCCTTTGTCCGTGCCTACCGGTCGCTTCCGCACTTCCGGGCCGGAGGCGGATTCGCCCCGTGGCTGTCCGGCATCGCCATGCGCGCCAGCACCGATTACTGGCGCCGGCGCTACCGCGACCGGGAAGTCCCGGAGAGCGCGTTGGGCGAGGCTCACCAGCAGTGGATGGCCCGCGTTGCCTTTGCCTCGGCAAACGATGCCTTTTGCCGGGACCACGACCAGCGGGAAGCGCGGGAAGTGCTGGATCGGGCGCTGGACCGCCTTACGCCCGAAGAACGCATGGTGATCCATCTGGTCTACCTGGAGGAACTCTCCGGCAAGGAGGCGGCCCGGCAATTGGGGTGGAGCGTCGCCAACGTGAAAGTCCGTGCGTTCCGGGCCCGAAACAAACTCCGGAAATGGCTGTCCGCCGCCGTGGGATCCGGAAAGGAGAATCCATGAAATCCCGCACCGAGCCAATGGAAGATCGATTCCGATCGGCGTTTCAGAAGGCCCATCGCGACCGCGGCGGGGCCCCGTTCCGGGAAGATCCCCGCTGGCGGTCCCGGGTCATGGCCGAAATCCACGCGATCGGCCCTCTCAAGAAGGCCGCGGCGACCGATTTTTCAAGCCAGTTCGGCCTCCTGGTGTGGCGCTTGATGCCCATTACCGGCGCCTTGCTCGTGCTTGTGGCCATCTGGACCCTGGCCGCCGGCTTGGGTCCGGAGCGGACCCTGGAGGCTTACATGCTGAACGATCCGGTGGGATTCGATTTCATCAAAACATTGGGGTTGTTGTGAGCATGCAACGCATCAAAGCCTGGACCGGTGTGGTGACCGTTTTTTTGCTGGGTGCCATGGCCGGAGCCCTGGTGTCCGGATATGTTGAACGGCGGGAGGTCCGGAACCTGCTTCTGGGGGATCGACCGCCCCAGGTTCGCGTCGTTGCCCGGATCCTCTCGCACCTTTCCCTCACCGATGCTCAGCAGCGGCAGATCCGGGCCATCGTCGACGAATCCAGGCCGGAGATGACCGCGATTCTCGATACATACCGGCCCGAAATGGAAACCGTGTTCAACAACGCCATCGCACGGATCCGGACCGTGCTCGACCCGGAGCAGAAAAAAGCCTTTGATGCGGGCCTGGCCCGCATGGCCGAACGCCTCCGGCGCTTTCACGAACGCAACGGCCGGCAAAGGGCCATGCGGTTTCGCGACCGGTACCGGGAGCCGGATGAACTCCTCTCGGCCCTGAACCCAAAACCGGATCGCCGGGCAGCGGTGCGCGGGATTCTGGAAACGGCGGAGGCTCAACGCCGGATGGTGCGCGCGGGTTTTCACCATCGCCACCAGGCCCTGATCCAGGAGATGCGACGTCAACTGGCGGTGATCGACGAGACGACCCTCACCCGCCTCCGGCCGCTTTTGACCGATGCCGAGATCGAGCGCTACAAGGAGCTTGCCGGGCCGCCGCCACCGGAAAAGGATCGGGGGGATCGCCCCGCGCGCGTTCCCCTGCCGCCGCCGGCGGGACCCAATCCCCGGTGAGCATCCGGGCCGGGAGGGGAAAGAATGGTTTGCAGGCGCCATCCGCATCCCAATCGTGGCGTCGGCCGTCGGCCGCAAATTCCCGCCGAGCGGACGGGCGCACGCGCGATGCCGCCCCCGGCTTCGCGGCGGTATCGACCGGAGAAGCCGTCAATCCTCGGGCGCAATTCCTCGGCGTCCCGGTCCGGAACGGCCGTTGGGGGCCGCTTCCGGGCCTTTCCCATCAGGCATTCGTTCCAGGGATCCGAATCCCGGCGATCAGGGCGGTCAGCGAGGCGACCTCTCGTTTTTCGAGATTTTCCACCGTCTCGATGATACGGTCCCGAAGGGCCGCGTCGGCGTAATCCGAGGCCAGGCGTTCGAATTTGCCGCAAGCGGTCTCCCAGCTCATGGGCCGGGTGTGAAAC
>JBJKPT010000430.1:0-3150 GCA_046706045.1 Desulfobacterales bacterium | reverse complement strand
GAGATAGGCCCGTACCCGGTGCGCGTAGACCTTGATGAAAACCGTCGGAAACGCGACGGAAATATCGCGGCTTTGCCGAAAGACCACGCGCTTGTACGCTTTCCATTGGGCTCGGTTTTTGTGTTTTCCCTCGAAGCCCGGATGGTAGAAGCCGATGTAGCGATCGAGCGCTTCCTTCTCCCATGCCTGCCGCCACGATTCCACCAGGGAGCGGACAACCGCGGCCGTCTGCGCGGTTGAAGAAGACGCCACGGACCGAGATGTCGTCCGTGCCGATGGCGTGACCCGGGCGGCCGCCTTCACGGGCGCTGCGGCCGCTGTCGTTTCCGATGGCGTCGCGGCCTTCGGCGAGGGGGCCGGAACCGCCGCTGGGGTTTTCTTGGACGATGCGAGCGGTGGCGCCGATGGGGTTGCCGCCTGGTGCGCCGTGATCCCGGAAGCCTTGACCGGCGCGGCGACCGATGCCGCCGGCGGCTTCGGCGTCTCGAATCGCGGGGCCTCCGGCTTGGCGAGCGGAGGGCTCACGGGCACGGGTTCGGCAGAGGCCAACATCGGGGAAGGACCTTCGGATTCGGTCCATTCGCGTCGGACCAATACGAACATGTCGTCCTCGGGTGCGGCCACAAACAACCGCGAGACCGCCGCCCCTTTGCCCGTCCCCAGGCGGATGCGGCCCACGGCCATACGGGTCTTCCGGTAACCGATCACCGTCACGGACTCGAATACCGGATGGCTCTGCCGGTATTCCTTGGGCAACATGGCCTCTTTCAGAACCGGCAAAACCGGCTCCAGGGATCGCTCCGGGAGCGCAAACCGGTACGGCAGCCGTTTCC
The DNA here is from genome assembly GCA_046706045.1 of Desulfobacterales bacterium. Taxonomy (GTDB): domain Bacteria; phylum Desulfobacterota; class Desulfobacteria; order Desulfobacterales; family JBDRRP01; genus JBJKPT01. The sequence continues at coordinate 2,317 of JBJKPT010000430.1, read as the reverse complement.
CGATGATGATCGGCGTGCGGTGAATGTCCACCCGGGCATCCAGGTCGGCCAGATAGGGCGTGTCCAGGGCCACGCACCCATTGGTGGAAAACGGCTCCACCGGCCGGTTGGAGCCGTGAAGGAAGATGCCGTGTCCCCCGTTTCCGGCCAGATCGTCAAAGGGGTTTGGGTAGTCGAGTTGAAAGGCCCGGTCGCCAAAGACCGTGATTTTTCTGTCCCGATAGGTCTTGGTGTTGAAATAGATGCCTTCGGGTGTTTTTTCGTCGTTTTCCCTGGACTTGGCCCCCCGCTTCGCACCGGTGCCGCAGGGGTAGGTCTTGATCAGGGTGTACTTCCCGTCGTAGCGGTAGAGACGAAGCGTTTGGGTGTCCTTTTCCACGAGGATCAGATCCATGGGCGGACTGTTGGGGGTCCGGTAAAGAATCGGGCCGTCCCATAACCGATCATGGCCGGAAGCAGGTTCGGGGGCGGGGTGGAGGGCCGGGGTTGGTTTGACCATCGGCGCCACGGGGAATGGGGTGGCCTGGGCCGGCGTCGTGGGATCGACCGTAAGATCGGCCGGCCGTCGGCCGACGCTTTCCCAGACCAGGGCCATGATGGCCGCACCGATGACCATGCCGGTCGTCAGCAGCCAAAAGGTGGTACGTCGGCGTTTGCGCGCCGTCACACGAATGTTGGGTCGGGGGGCGGTTTTGAACCGATGGATGTTTAGCACCGATCACATTCCGCATAGACACGAATCAGACATTTTAAAACCCGTGCGCACAAGGTTTGAAGGACATCGAATTTTTCGATGTTTTAAAAGGTTTGCCCCCGGGTGTCAACCGGGGGGTGGAAGATTCAAGATTCACGATTCGAGGCTGACGGTCCCGTAAAACGTTCCCATGCCGTCGGGCCGGGACCGCAGCGGATCCGGAATGTTGGGGGCTGAATCCAAAACGTATTGAGTTAACTTGAAAAATTACTCCAGAGATCTTCATCCAGGGTTCGGGGATCGAGGAATCGACCATCGGTAGCGCCGGTTCGGCCTCTGGCCCTGCGCGCCTTCCGCGGGATTGGCCCTTAACGGGGCCGGAAAAGGTGCATGCTCCGAAAGCGCCGTTGGTAGGCGGCCACCCGGTCGATATAGGCGAGAACCTCCGGGTCGCTCGGCACTCGCCCGCGTTGGGCCACCACGGCCGGACCGGCGTTATAGGCGGCCAGGGCGAGTGCTTGCCGGGCGAACGCCCGCAGGCAACGGGCGAGGTAGCGGGTGCCGGCAGAAATGTTCTCCCCCGGATCAAAGGGATCGGCCACCCCGAGTGCCCGGGCCGTGGCCGGCATGAGTTGCATCAGGCCGAGGGCACCCGTGGGGGAAATCGCCCGGGGGTCGAACCCGGATTCCGCCCCGATGACCGCCATCACCAGAGACGGCGGCACGCCGTGCCGGTGGGCGGCCCGATAAATCACGTCAAGATAGGGTGCCACGCGACGCCGCAGCAACGCCGACCCATCGCCCGAAACGCGGGGCACGACCGGATCGCTCTCCCCGGCCGTCATCGCCCGGATCTCGGCATCGGTACAGCCCATGGCCCGCAACCGGATTCTCCGATCGATCTGGGCAAGGGTCCGCTCGCCGGACAGGATCTCCCGGATTTCGCTCGGCCGGTAACCGGCCATTTGAAGGCGCAGGGCAAAGCGCCGTGCGGCCGTCCCCTGCCCGGCCCAGGCAGGCAGGCAAATCCAGAGGATCCACCCGAGTATCCCCCATCGCCATTGCCCGGCCACCCTTGCAAACACGCCGATTCGATTGCCGGTCGCCATGAATCGTCCTGTCGTTGACATCCTTAAAACGGAAGCGTTCCCGATGCGTCCCGTGGGAATGGAATTGCGTCCCCCCCGTACGCCCGGCGCGAAAAGCACCGCGCGCATGGGCCGATTGCGGACGGGCACCAATTCATGGTTCGGCCGCCGGGGGAAAAACTTGAGCACGGGGTGTGATTCACGCACCGGCGGATTCGAACGGATTCAGGGTGGGCGGGCAATCGGTGGGTGGGCGCCGGGAAGGTTTTTTCCCGATGCGCCCTACCGCGTTTTGTTCAAGATGTTGGTGGCGCTGCCGGTAAACAGTTCCGCGGCTTCGCCTTCGGTTTCCGACAAGGTGGGATGGGGGTGAATCGAAAGGGCCACGTCCTCGACCAGGGCGCCCATTTCCACGGCGAGCACCCCTTCGGCGATGAGTCCCTCGGCGTTTCTGCCGGTGACCCCGACGCCGAGCACCCGGCCGGTCTCGGGATCGGCGATGATCTTGGTCTGCCCTTCGGCCGCCCCCATGGTC
>JBJKPT010000429.1:0-3187 GCA_046706045.1 Desulfobacterales bacterium | reverse complement strand
TTCCCCACCCGGTGCGGTGGATGGGCCGGGCGATCGCCGCGGCCGAGCCCGTGTTTCGACGGTTGCCGGTGTCGCCCCGCAAGGCCGGCATTGCCTTTGCCTTCACCCTGGTGGCCGGCACCGGGTTGGCGGCGGCGGGGCTGGTGGGCCTTGCCCGGGCCGTTCACCCGCTGCTGGGCGTCGCCGTGGAAACGGTGATGATCTATTATTGCATCGCCGCCCGATCCCTTCGGGATGCGGCCACGGCCGTTTACGACGGCCTTTCGGCAGGCGATACGGAACGCGCCCGGGCCGCGGTGGCCATGATCGTCGGCCGGGATACCCGGATCCTGGACCGGACCGGCATCGTTTGCGCGGCGGTTGAAACCGTCGCGGAGAACCTCGTCGACGGGGTGATCTCGCCGCTTTTTTTTGCGGCCCTCGGCGGGGCGCCGGCCGCCATGGCCTACCGGATGGTGAACACCCTGGACAGCATGGTGGGCTATCGCAACGATCGATACCGCGAGTTCGGCACCGGGGCGGCCCGGCTCGACGATGCCGCCAATTTCATCCCGGCCCGGCTTTCCGTGGCCGTCATCCGGATCGCGGCCCGGGGATTGGGCCTTCCGACAGAAGAGATCCGAAGCGCCGTGCGACGCGACGGCCGGCGGCACAAGAGCCCCAACGCGGGTCTGCCCGAGGCCGCCTTTGCGGGGGCCCTCGGCGTGCGGCTCGGCGGTCCCGGCGTCTATCACGGTCTCCGGATCGAAAAACCGTACATCAACGCGGGGGCCCCGCCCCCGTCCCCGGTCCACATTCGCCGGGCCTGCGTCCTCATGATCGCCTCGGCCCTTGCCGCCGCGGTCCTGTTCTGGGCCATCGGCCTGGGAATCCGGGCCTTCGCATGAACCCCATGGCGCCCGGCACGCACGAGGCCATGGGTCGCGGCCCCGTCCGGCTAAAGGGGCGGCTGCCCTTTGCCCTGGCCGTGCCCTCCTTTGTCTTTCCGGCAGGCTGGGCCGAAAACGTCGAACGGCTCGGCCCCTTTGTGGACGAAATCGAGCAGCTCCACTTTGAAAGCGGGAATTCCGGGGCCTTCCCGGATGCCGGTGAGATCCAACGCCTGGCGACCCTCGGCCGGCGCCACGGATTGACCTACAACGTGCACCTGCCCATCGACATCGATCCGGGAAGCGTGGCCCGAAACGATCGGGAACGGGCCGTTTCCGCCCTTGGCCGGGCCATCGCATGCACCGCGCCCCTGGCGCCCGCGACCCATACCCTTCACCTCCCCGTGCCGGCCGGGTGCCGTGAGGGCCGGGATCTCGGCAAATGGCACGATCGGGTCATCGAAAGCCTCCGTCGCCTCGGGGACATCTCCGGCATCCCCTCCCGGGCGATCTCTGTGGAAACCCTGCTGGACCCGTTTGCCCTGGTCCGGCCCGTGATCGAGGCCTGCGATCTTTCCGTCTGCATCGATACGGGCCACCTTCTTTTGGCCGGAGAGGACCCGGCCACCGTCACCCGGCAATACCGGGAGCGGATCACCATCTTCCACCTCCACGGCGTGGCCGGTGAAGCCGACCACCAGGTCATCGCCCGCCTGGAACCGGCCGTTCTGGAAACCCTTCTGACCATTGCCGCCACCGACCGCCGGACCGTCAGCCTCGAGCTGTTTTCCCCCGGGGCGCTCTTTGCCTCCATGGCGCTCCTGAAAAAGGGCTGGGCGATTGATTCTTGCCAAAATCAACCGCCTGATTGACAATACGTCTGACAAAAAAACATTCTGTATTTTTCACCCGGCGCGAACCGGATGCGTGCGGGACAACGATCGGCCGCCGGCGGCCGGCACGGCCATGCAACCCGCGGCCGCCGCGAAGCCGGAAAGGCGCATCATGGATATCCGAACCCATCGACAAATTCATCCCGGCCTCTGCGGCCGTCCCGTCGAAACCGGCACCGGCTACTGCCGGACGGCGCTGGACACCACCCCGGAGATGGCCGTGGACGAAACCGGCCTGGTCCACGGAGGTTTTGTTTTCGGCCTGGCCGATCATGCGGCCATGGTGGCGGTAAACGATCCCAACGTCGTGCTTGGCGCGGCCGAGGTGAAGTTTCTCAAGCCGGTGGTCTCGGGGCAGACCGTCGTGGCCGAGGCCCGGGTCGTGACCGAAACCGGAAAAAAACGGATCGTCGAGGCGACGGTTCGCCGCGACCGGGAAACGGTGTTTTCCGGTACGTTCGTCTGTTTCGTCCTGGATCGGCACGTGCTTTCCTAGTTCGTGCCCATCCCAGGATCGGCAATTTCGCGTGCGTTCAAGGCGGGCGGACGATTTGAACCGGAGGAATAGCGGGCTATTTCGAGGATTCCAATCGAACGGCCGACGCAGAAATCGCGGTAAAGGGCCGTCTTGGGATGGACACGAGTTCCATTCGAACCGGCAAAGGAGGTGCTCCATGGCAAAAACCGTCGGCGTGCTGCTTTCCGGGTGCGGGGTATTCGACGGCGCCGAAATCCACGAATCGGTGTTGACCCTCCTGTTTCTTGCCCGGGCCGGGGCCGTGGCCCGTTGCATGGCGCCGGACATGGACCAGTTGCACGTCCTTCACCACATCCGTCAACAGGAAATGGCCGAGACCCGGAACGTCCTGGTCGAATCGGCCCGGATCGCCCGGGGTGAGATCGAGGACGCGGCCGAGGTCCCCGTCGACGCGCTGGACGCGCTCATCGTGCCCGGAGGGTTCGGCGCGGCCAAGAACCTGAGCGATTTCGCCGTCAAGGGCCCGGATGCCACGGTGCATCCCCAGGTCAAACGGATCCTCTGCGGCATGCACGCCGCGGGAAAGCCCATCGGGGCCTTATGCATCGCACCGGTCACGGTGGTCTGCGCCCTGGCCGCCCATCACCCGGAAGTGACCATCGGAAACGACATCGGCACGGCGGCGGCCATCGAGACCATGGGCGGCCGCCATCGCGACTGCCCGGTCGAGGGGATCTGCGTCGACGAGGTGAACCGCATCGTCACCACCCCTGCCTACATGCTCGGTCCGGGCATCGAGGATGTGGCCGTGGGCATCGAACGCCTCGTGAACCGGGTCCTCGGCATGATCGCATAGACGGGCTGAAACGGTGGCCGGTCAGGAAACAAGGAGGGCGGGAACATGATCGGAGGGGTCACCGGCAAGTATTGCATCATCGATCTCAGCC
>JBJKPT010000428.1:0-4926 GCA_046706045.1 Desulfobacterales bacterium | reverse complement strand
GCGGGACCTTGCGATCGACCTGAAACGCGCGCCGCTTTTGGAAATGCCCGACGGTGGCCGGATTCTTTTCCCGGTGGCGGGGCCGATCCCGAAATCCCTGTTCGCCTCCCTCACCGCTCGTCTGCCCAACCTCTGCCAGGTGCCGTTGCCCCGGCACCCAACCCTTGCCCAGATCGTCGCCGATGTCCTCCAATCCAGATCGCCGGAGTCAAAATCAGCCATGCGCCTGCACCAAATCATCGATGGGGTGCAATTCGATATCCGGGCCCAATGGATTCTCGATGGCCCCAACACGGACATTGATCCGACACAGCACATTTGCATTACCTTCATCAACGGCCCCAAACAGCGCACCGCTGTGGGCATCCGTCGATTTCTGGACGACCACGGCATCCGGATTCGGGATATTTATCAAAACGGCCGTTCTACCCCCTCCGGTTCGGCCGCCCAAAGCCTTCCGGAAAAGACTCCGGCGATCACCACCATCAACGAAGCCATGGACCGGCGCGTCTTCGTTTCGCAGCTTGCCAAAGCCGTCGGGTATTCGTTTACCCCCAATGCCACCATTACTTTCCCGTATGCCGGCATCCAGGTAAAAGCCATTTCCAATCTTCTCACCAACCGCCAAGGGACGCCGCTTTTTGTCGATTTTGGCCAATTGTTTGGCGATGCTTTCGACGCCATTCGTCAAAGCGGGTTCCAGATCGTAAAAATTGGTCCCGATGATTCGGAACGAACCATCATTGAAAAAATTTTTTCGATCGCAAGCGATTCCTTTGTCCGAGATCCGAAGTTTCCGGCGGCCGATCGGCCCGAAAAATACAATATCGATGTCATTCCCTCCGGTTTTCTCATCGGCGGCGGACCCGAAACCCAACGCCGACTGATTGTCGATCATCCGTTGCCGGAGCCGGTGCTGGCCTTTTTTCAGTCGATTCATCTTCCCGTGGTTCGGATTCATCGGTCCGACACGTCCCCTGGGCCCCGGCATTCATAAAGGATGCCCCCCCGACCCGCGGCCACAACCTTGTTTCGCCGTCGGCCCTGCGGAATGGCTTCGACAGACGTTCTTATTTAGGCTAATAATGAGAGCCCGGCCGGACCGATGCGAATTCACCGACACCCGGCCGAGGTGCCCCAGGACAAGAGGAGGAAACACATGAAACGGTGGACCGGTTTGATTTTAGCAACCTTTTTTTCCCTGAGCCTGATGGTGGGATGCGCCGCCGACCAGATCCAGCGTCAGAAAGAAGGCCTTGCCAACCGAAATCTTGGCGAGGCGTACATGATCGAAGGAAAATACCGTTTGGCGTTGAAAACCCTGCTGAAAGCGGAGAACTTGACTCCCGATGACGCCATCATCCAAAACGATTTGGGGCTTACCTTTTTGCAGATGCAAAAACTTGACCTTGCCGAAGACCATTTTCAAAAATCGATTCAATTGAACCCGAACTATGCAGACGCCCAGAACAACCTGGCGGCGGTCTAACTCGCAATGAAGCAATGGGATAAGGCCATCGTGTTGCTCAGGGGCGTCGAAGAAAACCTCATTTATGCCTCGCCGCAAAACGCCTACGTGAACCTCGGCTGGGCGTACCTTAACAAGAAAGAATACGCCAAGGCCGAAGTTCAGTATAAAAAGGCCGTGAGGCATTACCGCGACGGATTCCCCAAAGACAACACCTATATCCGAGCAATCGGCGGTCTGGCCCGGCTCTACCTGGCCACCGACCGGCCGGCGGATGCCCTGCCCCTGTTGGAGGAGGCCGTGAGCCACGTGCCGGATCTGGCCAACGTTCGTTTTGATCTGGCGCGGACCTACGAACGCTTGAACCAACGCAAAAAAGCCCGCGCCGCCTATCGGAAGGTCATCGCCCTGACCCCCGATACCGCGCTTGCCGACAAAGCGGCCGAAGCCCTTCGCCGGCTCGCCGAATAAATGGAAGCCCGGAAACGTTCACCAATGATTCGATGGGACGCGGGTCAAACCACCCCTTGCGGGAGAAAGTGATTTGCCCCGCATCCGAGGGTTCAGGATAAAAATTTCCAAGCGACGCATGCCAATGAAGACGGCCGGTGGAATTTCCACCGGCCGTCTTTTTTCGAACCCAAACGGAAACCGCAGTTCCCCGTTCCGTCACACTCGCATCAGATGGGGTTTTTCTGATTCGCCACACTCAGATTCACGATGTGGGGGGTGAGAAAAATCAACAATTCGTCCCTCGTTTTATTCTTGGTGTTGGATTGGAACAACCATCCCAGGATCGGAATGTCCTTGACCCAGGGGACCCCGGAGGTGCCGGTGGTCTGGGTGTTTTTGTTGACCCCGCCGATGACGACCGTATCCCCGTCATTGACCAAGAGATCGGTCTTGGCCTCCTCGATGGTGAAGGAGTAGTTATTCCCGACAATGGGGCCGAGATCGTTTTTGGTGATGTCGATTTTCAGGGAAATCCGATGATCCTGGGTCACATGGGGCGTCACCGTCAATTCCAGGGCGATGTCTTTGAAAACAACCGTTGAATTGCCGTTGGCATCGAGCTGAATGATGGGGTAGCTCACTCCCTGCTTGATATCCGCCGTCTTGTTGTCCAGGGTCAGGATTCTTGGAGCGGAAATCGTCTTGCTTTCGCCTTCGACCTCCAACGCCGTGAGCGTGGCGTTCAGGGAAAAGGGTGTTCCCAGGGTTTTGGCAAAGTCCCATGTCAACGTGGAGTTGGTGCTCACCGGGTAGCTTGTGGCGACCGAGTAGTCCATGGTTCCGCCAAGCATATCGCTGTTGATTCCGCTGCTGCTCATTCCGAATTCAGCGCCGAGATCCCGCTCAAAGCTGGTCGTGGCTTCGACGACCCGGGCTTCGATCAGCACCTGGCTGGTCACGCGATCGAGCTTTTTCACCAGGGCCCTGGCCGCAGCGATCCGATCCGCGGTATCTCTGATGATGATCTGATTTGTCGCCGTGGAAACACTCAATTTTCCCCGATCGGAGATGACGTTTTGCAGTTGCGGCAGAATGTCCTTCTGGGCATCGGCATAATTGATCGGAATGAATGCGGTTTCCAGGGGCTCCAGGTTCTTTTCATTATCGCTTGCGGCCTTTTCGGCATCCAGGCGTGCCTGCCGGAGTTTTTGCTCGGTCGTAAGGGTCCTTAGGGTCGCGATGCGAATGATATCCCCTTCGTTCACCATTCCGAGTTGATTCATCCGCAACACGAGGTCGAGCACCTGATCCCAGGGTACCGGTTTTTCCAGGTCCAGGGTCACCGTTCCGGAAACGTCTTTGTCGATGGCGTAGTCTTTGCCGCTGACCTCCTGCAGGATCCGAAAAACATTGCGAATATCGGTTTGATAAAAATCCAGGGCGATTTTTTCGCCGGTAAACTTCCTCTGGGGCGCGTAAAATTGCCGCTGGGGTCCGGAGCCTGCCTCGGTCGGCGCCGGTGCCGCCACCGTCGGCGCGGCCGGTTGTCCCGTCGTGCCGGGTTTGGGCTTCTTCGCTTCGCCGCCGGGCGCCGCCTCGATTTGGGCCTCGGTCTGCGCGACCATTTTTTCCCAATTGGGCAGATTGGCCTGATTCAACGGTTTGGGCGGCACGGTGGAAGCGTCGAAATGAACAAGAATAAGGTTTTGGACCTGTTCAATCGTATACGGCACGGATTGTCGAAGCTCGAAGGCGATGACCGACCGGTGGCCCATTTTTGGGGTTTGAATCGGGGAAATCCGATTCAGGGCGCTTTCAAAACGGGTGGTGATCAGGGGGCGTTGACGATATCCCGGCAGATTGGTGTCATAGAGGTTCAGCAGGAGTTTTTTCTCCCCCTCACGCACCATACGGTAGGTTACCGGCCGGGTCGTGCCGATGATAACCGTCGATTTGCCTTTTTCTTCGCTTGAAAAATCGACCCGATTCACCCAAGCGGGCATTTTGGAGGTGACGACGGCCGCCGGCGGGGCTTCAACGGGCTGGACCGTGGCCACGACGGGAGAATTGGCCGACGGACTTTGTTTTGGTTCGGCCGCCTTGGCAATGGTCGCCGGGGCGTTGAGAGCCGATCCGATCCGGATGTCAAGCCCCTCGGCCGTCGGCACGGCGTTAAACCGCTTCAGATATGCCTCGGTGGTATCCATGACCACGCGTTATTTTTTCGGGCCCATGAAATGCCGCACCCGAAGCAGCCGATCGGTATGGACGGGAATGATCTGGCGGCCCTTAAAGGGGCTCGACACCCCGAAAATATCGACCACGATGCGGGCCGGATTGCGGATGGTGAAGGCATCGAACTTGGTAATGGTGCCGTTTGCCTCGATCGATACCGTTGTAACGTGTTTTCCGGTATGGACTTTGATAGCGGAGAGGCGGGTGGCGATCGGTTCTTTCGTATTGCTTACGACCGCGGCCGGGGCCGCCGTCGGCTTTTCAACGGTTCCTGCTGAGGATGCGGCGGCGGATTCAACCGTTGGCGTCTCCGAGGCCGTCGCCGCCGGTCCCGCGGTTTTCATCCCGGTTGGGTTGGCCTCGGCGACGGACCCTGGCTTTTGAAGGATGACGCGGATGCCGCCGCTTTCCTTGGTGACATCGTAATCCAGATCCCGGGCGAGGGAAATCACGATTCTCACTGTTGTACTCGTTCCCTTGATTTCCGAGCTGGTGATATCCTTGACTTCAGGATTTTTGACCGAAATCGTGGGAGCAACGCCCGTCAGGGTGGTCCCGGGAAAATAGAGAACGATGGCCGGCGGAAACGGTTGTTTCACGGCCGTATACGTCAACAGCCGATTGCCGCCGATATACACGGATGTTTTCCCGTCCGCCTCGGCCGTTCGGATCTCCGTGATGGTCTTGGCCGCACCGGCTTCGGCAAGGGATGCCGGCTTCGTCATTCGGGCCTGCTGGTCCGTGCCGCACCCGTAAGTACCGAGGACCAT
>JBJKPT010000427.1:0-2271 GCA_046706045.1 Desulfobacterales bacterium | reverse complement strand
CCCGATTATAAGCCTCTTTTTTGACTAAGTATCCAAACCATCTTGACGGGGGCGCGGCCCGTGGCGGCCCCCCGGTTCCGCTTCAAACCCACGGCGACGGTTCTTAGATCCTGGCCAGCCCAAAGGGGGAAAATTCCTTATACGATATGATAACGAATTGGCACACCCTGAGCTGCGATAAAACAATGCATGGTCGTCCGTTCCGTGAGTCCATCGATGCCTGCCCGGCAGCGCATCAGATCAAAATTTTGCGGTTTCCGGCGCTGCTGGAAGGCCAGGGTCCGACCTTGCCCCGACCCTATGCCGACCTTCTGATGGACGGCTCCACAAGCTGGGCATTAAATTCACAATTCGAGGAGGTGGCCGGTGAACACGAAGCGTGCTCTCGCATGGATGGGCGCATGGGTTCTAATTCTGATGATGGCCGGAACCGCTACCGCCGGGGTTGACTGGACATTCGGCGGGCGGATCAATCTGGGCGCCAAGGCCAAGGACGTCGCGGTCTCCCTGGACGGGCAATACCTGTTTTTTCTCGTCCCGGGCGCGGTCCGGGTCTATTCCACGAAGGACAATCGATTTACCGACCGGATCCCCGTGGATCCGGCCTACGACCGCATCGCCGCAACCGGCGCCGATCGTCTGGTTCTTGCCGGGACCACGACCCCGTCCGCGATGGTTATCGACCTCGTGCGCCGCCAGGACATCGATACCCGGAACCGCCCGAGCCTCGGTCCGGCCGACGCACCGGTGACCATCGTCGTGTTCGACGACTATGAATGCCCCTATTGCGCCCGGTTGGAGCCGACCCTCGATTCGATCATGGATGCCTACAAAGGCAAGGTTCGCCTGGTGATCAAAAACTACCCCCTCATCACCTCCCACCCCGATGCCTTCGGTGCGGCAATGGCCTCGCTGGCCGCTTTTCGGCAGCACAAATTCTGGGCCTACCACAAGGCGCTGTTCGCCAATCAGTCGGTCCTGGGCAATGCCAAATACGAGCAAATCGCCCGTCATTTGAAGCTCGACATGGCCCGGTTCAACAAAGACCGGCAATCTCCCGAACTTCAGAAATGGATCGATGAAGATATCATCAACGGCCGGCAAATCGGTGTCCACGGCACCCCGACCGTCTTTATCAACGGCAAGCGCCTGGTGGACCGATCCCCGGAAATGTTTTCGGCCGCCATCGATGCAGAGCTTAAAAAATCGGCCCAATGATTCCTGCGGCGCACGGCCCTGGCGGCAGAAATCCGGTGTGCTGCCGCCGGCGGCACGTTGGCGCGGCGTCTGACGTGATCCCCGGAATTGATTGCCGGCCACGCCCCGGAAGGGGGCCGCGGCTTTCCGGTTGTGCCGATTGCGCGGCAACCGCGCCTTCTAAAAAACGGCCATCCCGGATTGCAAACCGCCCACTTGATATCGACGGCCCGCGTCGGCATTGAGGGAACGGCCCGCATGAATCTCTCTGAAGGTCCGTTCGATGCAACGGGTTCACCGCTTTCGATCCAGTTGCCCGTCCAGGGCCTCTTTCAACTGCCGGTGGGCCGTCACCGCCTCCCGGAGGGCCTTTTCGATGGCTGGCCGGTTTTCGGCCGAGGCCTGCGCCAGGGCCTCCTCGAGGCGTTCGATTTCCTGCCGGTACCGATACATGTCCCTTGCGATCATCCGGATGCTCATGACCGGGGATCCCTGGGAAGAATTCCTCTTTTCAACATCCCGGTGATCCATCGGGCCGGGGCCGCGGTGACCGCCCAGCCGATGGCCGTTATCATGACGCAGAGCATCGCGCGGCCGGCCACACCGACCTCCGACCCCGCGATCCGCGGCGCGAGGAGCACCGCCAAAACGGCTCCCATCAGCACGCGCCACGTGTCCGGCGAAAAAAGCAGGTAAAATATCCAGTACACCATTGATGATGAAGACTTTCTTGCCACGCCGACCTCATGTCCGTTGAAAGATGCCGGAAACGGCCCCCCGGGTACCGGCCGTTCCGGTCCCGATGCCAGGGACGCACTATACGGCAATCCCCCGGCAATTGAAAAGCGGCCGTGCTGGGTTGCGGGAATCGGGGCGCACCTCCGGACAAGGATTCATATGGACGAGGCGCAAATGATTTCCGGAGGCTCCGGCCACAACCGTTGCGATCCGCGCCGTGGTGCGCTACCCTGGCGGAAAATCCCTGACTGGAGGCGCAGGCCATGCGATACGGTGCCATGAATTTCCCGATCCGCCCCATCGCTTCGGAAATCGATGCCTTTGCCGAACTGGGTT
>JBJKPT010000426.1:0-4580 GCA_046706045.1 Desulfobacterales bacterium | reverse complement strand
ACCTCGGCCCGGTCCTCGGCTTCTTCGGCATAGCTGCCGATGGCCATGATCTCCTTGTTGCCGCCGCGCTGGATCAGGCCGATGACGGACATGTTCTTCCGGTAATCCACGCTGGCCCACTGCCGCTGGACGACTTCGTGGGAAAAGATCTTCATCTTGTAAAAAAAGCGAAGATAAATGGTCTTTTCTTGAAGGGAGTAGAAAAAGTTGCGATAGAGAAACTCGTCCGAGGGAAGCAGGGGCCGGAACTCGATGGTCCTCTTGTTGCTCAACACCAGCGTGCGCTTGTAGCCCTCGATGAAGAGCAGGTCCTCGGGGATCGGCGGGAGCTGGTCGGAAAAGATGTAGTGACGTTTCTTGGCCACGTCGATCAGTTCTTCCCGAAATTTCGGGTGGGCGATCTGGGCCAGCTCCATGACCCGCTGGTAGATGCTCTTGCCCTTGAGCTGGGCGACCCCGTATTCGGTGACCACGAAGTGCGCGTCCCCGCGGGTGGTGGCGACCCCGGCGCCTTCGCTCAGATGGGACACGATCCGGGACACCTTCCCGTTTTGGGCCGTGGACGGCAGGGCGATGATGGAGAATCCCCCCTTGCTCATGGCGCTGCCGCGCAGGTAGTCGACCTGGTCGCCGATCCCGCTGTAGAAAAGATAGCCCAGGGAGTCGCTGCTGACCTGCCCGGTCAGGTCGACTTCCAGGGCCGAAAAGATGGACATCAGGTTGTCGTTTCTCGCGATGACCGTCGGGTCGTTGACGAATTCCGAAGAACGGAAGTAGAAAAGCGGGTTGTTGTCGACGTACCGATAGATCTTCTCCGATCCCATGCACAGGGAGGCCACCACGCGCCCGGGCAACAGGGATTTTTTCTTGTTGGTGACCATGCCTTTTTCAATCAGTGGCAACAGCCCGTCGGTGACCAGCTGGGTGTGAATGCCCAAATCTTTCTTGCTGTCCAGGTACTTGAGGATGGCAAAGGGCAGGTGCCCGAACCCGATCTGCAAGGTGGCCTCATCGTCGATCAGCTGGTTGACGTAGTACCCGATCCGCTTGGCAACCTCCTCGTTTTTTGTCTCCGGGACCATTTCGACCAGGGGTTCGTCGTGAACCACGAGGTAGTCGATGTCGTCGACGTGAAGAAAACTGTCGCCCCAGGTGCGCGGCATGCGTGAATTGACCTGGGCAATGACCATTCGGGCGCTTTCCACCCCCGACAAGGTGATGTCGACACTGACCCCGAGGCTGCAGTAGCCGAACCGGTCCGGCGGGCTGACCTGCACCAGGGCGACGTCCAGGCCGATCTGCTGGCTTGAGAACATCCGCGGAATCTGGGACAGGTATGCCGGGATGTAATCGATCTTGCCTTCGAAAGCGGCTTTTCGCATGGAAGCGCCGATGAAAAAGAGCTTCAGGGAAAATCGGCGCAGAAATGCCGGATCGTCGACATAATCGGCCAGGGTGTAGGAAAGCATCTGATAAAGAAGGATGTCCTGCAGGCCGTGATCGGCCGCCATGGCGTGGATCAGACGCTGGGGCTCACCGCACCCGGTGCCGATGAAAACGCGGCTTCCCTGCCGGATCTTTGACACCGCCGCTTCGGCGCTGACGACTTTTTGAGGACAATACGTATTCAAATCCATGGTGATGCTCCATTGGCGGGGTGCTCCGGATATCCGGCGGGACCCCGTAAATATTCATCGACATGCCGGCGGCAGCGAGAATCCTCCTTCGCCGCGCCGCGCAGGCTGTGCATTTGACCCCAATTCCCGGAATTAGTCAACCCGGAGAGAAGTCGGGGGATTTGACCCCGTCTCCGGCGGCTGCTAAGGTGGATCCGGGCCGATGGCCGGCGCCGACGATTCCATCGGGGTCGAAATCGGGATCGAATTCGAATCCCGACGAAGTTCCCGATTTCGATTTCGATGGGTTCCTCCGCCATCGCGCATGGACCCGATACCCGAGTCAACCCGGAACCCTTTTCCCGCCGGAGCCGCGTCGATGACCAGCGAACCGCACCCCCGCAATCCCCTGCCGACCGTGGATGTCATCATCGAAGTCGACGGCGGCATCGTGCTGATCCGCCGGGCCAATCCGCCCCACGGGTGGGCCCTTCCCGGAGGATTCGTGGATTACGGCGAATCCCTGGAAACGGCGGCGGTTCGGGAAGCCCGTGAGGAAACCGGCCTCCAAGTGGACCTGACGGAGCAGTTTCACACCTATTCGGACCCGGGCCGGGATCCCCGGCACCACAGCGTTTCCACCGTTTTCATCGGCCGGGCCAAAGGGACGCCGGCGGGCGGCGACGATGCCCGGGAAGCCCGCATCGTATCGGTTGACGATTTGCCCTCTCCCCTGGCCTTTGATCACGGCCGGATTCTTTCCGATTACCTTCGATACCGGCAAGGGACGCCGAAGCGCACCGTGTTCGGCACGGGTTCACCGGACCGGTAGCCGGGCTCGCGACACGGCCTTGCGCATCCGGTTCGCGAGGATGGGAAAATCCGACGATGTCGCCTCGATCCGGACAAAACGGCTTTCATCTCCCGTTTGCCGACCTGGACCAACGGATCCGGAAAGAGCGGCGCCGGCCCGGCGCCAAGGCGCCCCCCGTGTTCCGCCCGCGCCGTTGCACCGGCCGGGACACGATTGCCGGGGAAATCCCGCCGGGCAGCCCCGAAGAAGACCGGCGGCTCTTTCTGGAGGCCATGGCCGGGGTCGTGCCCCTGGACCGCTCCCGGTATGCCGAGCCCAACCCCGCCGGGATCCCGGCCCCTTCCGGGGAGTCCCCGGACCCGACGGCCGATGCCGTGGTCACCGCCCTGGAAGAACTGATTTCCCAGGGAAAGGGCTACGCCGTGGCCGACACCCCGGAATACCTCGAGGGCACGGGCTACGGGGTGGACCGGCGCATGGCCGCGGCCCTGCACCGGGGCCGCTTTGCCATCCAGGATCACGTGGACCTTCACGGGCTCAATGTCCGGGAGGCCAGGGCCGCCCTGGACGCCTTCCTGGAATCGGCCGTGCAAAGGGGGCTGCGCGGGGTTCTGGTGGTGCATGGCCGGGGGCTGCGGTCGCCCGTCGCACCGGTGCTCAAATCCAAGGTCGCCTTGTGGCTGGGCTCGGGCCGGTGGCGCAAGATGGTGCTGGCCTGGTCCAGCGCCCGGCCGATCGACGGCGGCGCCGGCGCGACCTATGTGTTGCTGCGTTGCCGGCCCTACCGCCGCCGGCAATCGGCCGGCCGGCGGTAGATTCCCGGGCATCCGGTCCGTCCGCCTGAAACGATCGCAAAACGGCGCAAGGCGCCGCCCAAAAAAATTTTGGCGGTTCCCAATCTTATGAATCGCTTTTCTTGTTGACTACCCCTTCTCGAAGCCTTACTTAGGCTCGCTCGACTATTCTGAGCCTTTTTCGGGCATCGAAACCGTTCCGTGCGCAAATCGACGGACGGATTGCGCTTTGTCGGGCCGGCCCGATGCCCGATCCCCGGCCGGGCGATGGCCCGCAAGGCGGGGATGTTTATTTGCCGACACGGTGAAACATCGCGAACGCTTGCCCGGCGTTGCCGCCTCCGTTGCTTCCGCATCGTCATCCGTCGTTTCCCGTTCATCGCAACCCCATGGATCGCCATGCACCTCCGGGCGGCCGGTCGAAACCGTCGACCACGCCGGGGCAATGGGCGACCGGAACCCGATTCGCATCGCCGCGAATCGGACTGGAAGAAAAGAATTTACAGGAAGATGGAAAAATGAAGACCGAACTGGAAAAGATCCGCAATATCGGCATCAGTGCCCACATCGACTCCGGCAAGACCACGTTGACCGAGCGCATTCTGTTTTACACCAACCGCATCCATGCCATTCACGACGTCAAAGGCAAAGACGGCGTGGGCGCCACCATGGATTCCATGGAGCTGGAAAGGGAGCGGGGGATCACCATCGCGTCGGCGGCGACCTATTGCGAATGGAACGATCATGAAATCAACATCATCGACACCCCCGGCCACGTGGACTTCACCATCGAGGTCGAACGGTCCCTGAGGGTGCTGGACGGGGCGATTCTCGTGCTCTGCGCGGTGGGCGGGGTCCAGTCCCAGTCGATCACCGTGGACCAGCAGATGAAGCGCTACAAGGTCCCCGGCATCGCCTTTGTCAACAAATGCGACCGCAGCGGGGCCAATCCGTTTCGGGTCGTTCGCCAGCTCATCGATAAACTCGGTCACCATGCCGTGCCCATGCAGATGCCCATCGGTCTCGAAGACCGGTTCGAAGGGGTGATCGATCTGGTCGCCATGCAGGCGTTGTATTTCGATGGCGAAAACGGCGAACGCGTCCGCCGGGAAGAGATTCCTGCAAACCTGCGCGCCGAAGCCGGAAAACAACGGGAAGCACTCCTCGATGCGGCCTCGGTCTTTTCCGACGAACTCACCGAGGCGATTCTGGAAGAGCGCGACATTGCACCGGCCCTGATCCATTCGGCCATTCGAAAAGGCGTCATCGAACGGCGGATCACGCCGGTTTTCATGGGATCGGCGTACAAAAACAAGGGGGTGCAGCCCCTGCTGGACGGCGTGGCCCGATTGCTGC
>JBJKPT010000425.1:0-8531 GCA_046706045.1 Desulfobacterales bacterium | reverse complement strand
GCTGCGTGGTCGCAGATTGCGTGGTTGCGGGCTGCGTGGTCGCAGATTGCGTGGTTGCGGGCTGCGTGGCGGCAGGTTTCGTTGCGGCAGCCTTTTCGGCGGCCAGGGCCGCGGTCGCCAAAACGATGGCAAAAACGGTTGCCATAACGGTGCAAGCGGTCTTTTTCATGCGCTCCTCCTTCGATTTATTGAATTTTTTGTTTGCCCCAGGCCACAAGATGACGACCGAGACGCTTGAGTCGCACCCATACGGCCATATGAATCCGTACCCTCAGAAATAAATCTCCGTTTCGTTGCCGCCCGACCCCGCCCATACCGGCCAAGCGGATCCGTTGCCCCTCCCGAACACCCAGCGGAATTTGCACCACCAAACGGGTTTTGCGCCGTCGGTGTTCATAGGCGTAGGCTCCCCCCCGGCGGGCAAGCGCTTCGCTCAAAACGATCGCATCCTCGGTATCCGCACCCACCTCCGGCAGGCGCATAAACCAAAGAAGCCGCTTCATCGCACCGAACCATCCGACGCCGTCATGTTTTCCGATCTCCGTCGCGAAATTGGGATGCCCCCCCTGACCCCGGGCCGCATCGCCCGCGGTGTCGGTGGTGCGAAAGGTAAAGGTTTGGTACCGCCGGCCGTAAAAATCTCCAAAAATTTCGTCGACCCCTCGAAATCCGAAAGATCGCGCCATCTCCTCGAACACCTGATGAACGTCGGAGCCGGAAAAAATGTCGGATTCGGAATACTGGTTTCGGAAGGCGTCCCGGGCCGATTTCCCGTAGCGCTGACGGATGGCGTCGTATTCCCGGCGTTTGACCGGTTCCGAGAGCACGGCATAGGCCTCGTTGATGGCCTTCATCCGCTCGACGCTGGCAGCGGCATCGGCATTGCGATCGGGGTGATATTTGAAAGCCAGGTTGCGGTAGGCGTTCCGGATCTCTTCCCGGGTGGATTCCCGCTTTACGCCGAGAATCCGGTAATAATCTTTGTTTTCCATGAAATGTCCGTTCCGAAGTCGAATGCCCCACGGCGTCTCCTGCACGGCCATGCGTCCGTTGCGCCCGCGGGCTCCCAACCGATATCGGCTATATTATCCGTTGCACGGCGACAGGGCAAGCATTGCCTCGTATTCCCGGGGCGAAATCGGACGCGTTCACGAAAAAACGGTACCCGAGGCATGGCCTATGCAAATAAGGCGGGGCAAGGCGGATCGCCTTGCCCCGGTGCGGATAAATTCAAACGGAATTGCCGCCGGTTCGGCCTATCCCCGCTCGGCTTTCGCCTGGCGAAAGTACTCGTTCACCTGACCCCAGTGGATAACCTCGAAAAAGGCGCTGATGTATTCGGGCCGGTGGTTTTGGTATTTCAGGTAATAGGCATGTTCCCAGACATCGAGCCCCAGGATCGGAATCTTGCCCTGGCTGAGGGGGTTGTCCTGGTTGGGGGTGGTCACGATCTCCAGGCCGTTTCCGTCGGTGACCAGCCATGCCCAGCCACTGCCGAAAAGCGCCGCTGCAGACTTGGAAAACGCCTCCTTGAAACCCTCGAATCCGCCGAATGCCGAACGGATCGCATCCGCAGCGTCGCCGCCAAACGGTACCCCTTTCTTCAGCATCGGCCAGAAAAAGGAATGGTTGGCGTGGCCGCCGCGGTGGTTTCGGACCGCGGTCCGAATCGCTTCGGGCACATCCGAAAGGTGGCGAAGCAATTCGAAAACGGATTTGTCCTGCCATTCGGGATAGCCCGACAAGGCGATGTTGAGCTTGTCGATATATCCCTGATGGTGCCGGCGGTGATGGATCTCCATGGTCCGGGCATCGATATAAGGTTCCAAATCGTCGTAGGGGTAATCCAAAGATGGAAGCGAATGTTTCATAAAATCCTCCTCTATCGCTCGCGTCCACCCGGGAATGGTCCATTGGCGCGGATCGATTTGAGTCGTCGATATCTTGCCGGATTCCACCGGATTCGATCTCTCGCCTGCCTTGACCCGGCGCGACATCGCGCCCTCGGGTCGACACGATTTTAACCAATCCGTCGGGGATCGGGATTTGTCGATTGTTTGTGCGCCCCCGGGGCGCACTTTTGAAATATAAGCGCGGAACCGGAAGGGACAACCTCCGCTGCGGCGGAGATTTCAGGCCGGTCGGCATCGGCTCAGGCGGGAAGGAACAAAGCAAACCCCTGCCCTGCCCAATTTCCGCAGAGTCGGCGGCGCGCAGGAGGGAGATCGCCGTTTAACGGTATCGGTCCATGGCTCGAACGACCGCGTCGATGAATTTGCGATTGGCCTGGTGAAAGGCCAGCCGCGCCAGCGTGGCCGGGGCGGCCCATCGATGGGCCGCCGGGCCGTTTCGAACGACCCGCCCCGCGGTGTAGCGGCAGGTGAAGACCGTCATCCGTATCCGAAAATGGGAATAGGCGTGTCGGGTGGAAAGGAGTTCTTCGGGTGAAGCGACGGCAAGGCCGACGGTCTCCCGGAGTTTACGGCAACAGGCGTCGGCGGCGGATTCGCCGGGACGGATCTTTCCACCCGGAAACTCCCAAAGCCCGCCCAAAAGCCCCTCGGCAGGCCGTTGGACAACGAGGACCCGTCCTTTTTTCATGACCGCAGCGACCGCGATGGCGTATTCCGGAGTCTTTGCCCGGGAAAGACGTGCGGGGAAGGCGTCGGTGGTCCCATTTCTGCCGGCCTTGCAAAATCCGCTGAGTGGACACTCACCGCAGAGGGGGTGGCGGGGCTTGCACACCCGGGCCCCCAGTTCCATGAGCGCCTGGTTGAAGATACCGGGAGATCCCGTGTCCAGCAGGCCGGTGGCCACGGCCTTGAAGATCCTGTGGGCCGCCGGCGCGTTGACCGGGGTGTCGATCTCAAAAAAACGGGCAAGAACTCGCTTGACGTTGCCGTCGACCACGGCATGGGGTTGATCGTAGGCGATGCTTGTGACCGCCGAGGCGATGTAATCGCCCACCCCGGGAAGGGCACGGACGGCATCGTATCGGTCCGGAAACCGGCCGCCGTGAACGGACACCATCAGGCTCGCGGCCTTGTGAAGATGACGGGCCCGACGGTAGTAGCCCAGTCCTTCCCAAAGTTTCAGTACCGTCGCCAGATCTGCCCGGGCAAGGGCCTCGACCGTGGGAAACCGCTCGACAAACCGGCGGTAATAACCCACCACCGTCGCCACCTGGGTTTGCTGGGCCATGACTTCGGAGACCCAGATGCGGTAGGGATCGCGGGTTTCGCGCCAGGGCAGGCGGCGGTGGTGAACCCGGTACCAGTCGATCAGTGCCTTCCGGACGGCGTCATTTTCTCCGGCCATGCTATCCGCCGACCCGACCCACGAGGATGCCCGAATCCGTGGGACTTCGGAAGGCAAGGCGATGGATGTCGCTGACCCCGTTTTCGCCGAGCATTCGGGTAAGCTCGCCCTCGCTGTAGGCCTGCCCGCCTTGAGTACCGAGGAGCATGTTCAGGGAAAAAAGCGCCGGAAAAAGCGGCGCGGCACGGCTGTCGTCCAGGATGAACTCGTGGATCATGACCGGGCTGCCCGGTTTGAGGACCGAGACGGTCCTTTTGATCATCTCCCGGCAGATGTCCGGCCGCTCGCCGTGAAGGACATGGGAAAGCCAAGCCGCGTCGTAAGTGCCGGCAATGCCGTTTCGGGTGTAATCGCCGTCCTGGAAATCAATCCGCTCCGAGAGGCCGAACCGGGCGATGGTCTTCTCGGCAAAAGGCCGGGTCGAGGGCAAATCAAATACCGTGGCGTGAAGCTTCGGGTATTTCCGGCAAAAATGGATGGAAAACGTGCCCGGACCACCGCCAAGATCGAGCAAGTGCCGCCGGTCGGAAAGATCGATTTCCCGGACCACCAGCGGGGCGGTGACGCTGGCGTTGTTGAACATCCCCATAAGGAAGCTTTCCCGGTGCTCGGCGTCGTCAAAAGAGGCGCGGGCGCGCACCGGCCGGCCGGTGGAAACGGCCTCGTCCAGGTGGGCCCAGGATTCCACCAGGTGATGGTGGTGCATGATCATATATCCCACGTACCGATCCGAATCCCTTGAAAGAAATGACTTTGCGGCCGGGGTGTTGCGGTAGCGCCCGCCGTCTTTTTCCAACAGGTTCATCGCTGTCAAGGCATCGAGAAGCATGGCCATGGCCCGCGCGTCCGAAGCCGTCTCGCGTGCGATTTCCCAGGCCGTGGCATCCCCATCGCCGATCACGGTGAAGATCCCGAGCTTAACGCCGGCATGAAGGGTGCAGGTCGCCCAATAGGCACCCGAAATTTCCATGATCGGCCCTGGATGTGTTTCTGGAAAAACCATCTTCAATCCTTTATTCCGCAAAAAAAGGCATGCCGAACAGCAGCGGCCGGTCCGTGTCCCGTTCCGAATCTGATAAAGCGAAGGCCGATGGTGGGATTTGTTCGACAGCGCACCGGTCCGCCTCGTTCACCGAGTCCGGGTTTTACGGCGGTCGGGCATATTGGCACGGCGATCACCGAGCGGATTTTTGCGGCGTTCCACGCCGCCATTCAGGAAGTAATCGATGCTGTAGACTTGGCGTCGATCCTCACCGGATCGACGATCAACGGGACGATGCCCGGGCTGGCGGTTTGTCGTGGCCATGATCGGTCTCCCCCTTGCCGGAGCTGGGGCAAAAGCAGGCATTTTTATGTTGTCCGCTAAAAATGAGAGCAATTTCGCCGATGTCAATTCCAGCCCCATCGTTCCCTGCCGGCCGAAGAAGCGCTCGGCTTAGTGGTCCTGGGTATAACTACGGTGACGCACCGAGATGGTCGAGGCGCCTGGGTCGCAAGGCGCGAGAAGCGAGAATACCAGGCGTATTTGAGCGCCGAGCAACGCTTCGGCCCTGGATGAATCGGCCATCGAATGCCATTGTCATGATGCCCATGACCACTTAGTGCATCAGGAACAGGCTCAGGGCCGGCCAATACGTCACCAATATTAAAAACACCATCATCAAAAGCAGGTATGGCACCGAGGCACGGTAAAGCAGCGTCACCGGTTTGCGGAACTTCAGACTGCTGATGAACAAATTGATGCCCACCGGTGGGGTTGAATAGCCGATTTCGAGGTTGACGAGAAAAATAATGCAAAGGTGGATCGGATTGATGCCGTAGCGAAAGGCCACGGGTGCGATGATCGGGACGATGATGATGATGGCCGAAAAGATGTCCATCATGCATCCGACGGCCAAAAGGAACAGGTTGAGTCCACCCAGAAACACGTACCGGTTTGCGGTGAAGGCGGTGAGAATCGATAGGATCTGTTCGGGGACCTGCCGATCCACGAGGTAGCCGGTCAAGCCCAGGGCCATCGCAAGGATCATGATGATCGCGCCGGAAAGAATCGCGCTCTCCTTCATCACGGCGGGAAGCGTCCGGGTGATGGAAACTTCTTTTAAAATGAGGCAGGAGACGACGAAGACATAGGCGAGAACCAAAGCCGACACCTCGGCAATGGTCACCATGCCGCCAAAGACCCCCACGACGATGATGATCAATACGGGCCAGTCCCAGGCGCTTTCCCGAAGCGCGATGAAAAGCCGGTGCCAGGAAAAGGATTCGGCAACGGCGCCCGACACCCCGGGCCGACGGCGGCGAAGGGTTTCCCGGACCACGGCGTAGCCGGACAGAAACAGCACCAGGACGATGCCCGGCACCACGGCGGCCTTGAAAATCGCGCCGATGTCCACACGGGCGACAACGCCGTAGAGGATAATCGGCAGGCTGGGTGCAAAGAGCAACCCGAGGCTGCCGCCCGTGGTGAGAAGCCCGAGACTGAAGCGCTCTCCGTAGCGTTGTTCCCGCAGGATGGGGTAGAGAACACTTCCTAGCGCAACAATGGTCACGCCGCTCGCACCGGTCAGGGCCGTGAAAAAGGCACAGGCGGCAAGGGCCGCCACGGCCGGACCGCCGGGCAGCCAGCCGGCGGCGGCCTGCATCAAGGCCATGATCCGCCGCGGTGCCCCGCTTTCGGTCAGGATCGTACCGGCCAGGGTGAACAGGGGCAGGGCCACCAGCACCGGCATGGAGGCGAGCCGGTTCATCTCGATGATCACGGTCTGGACAGCCAAAAGGCCGCCGTCGGTGTAAAAACAGGCGATGGAAACCCCGGCGATGATGGTAAACAGAGGGGCCTCCAAAAGGGCCAGGGTCAGGATGAGCGCGATGCCGAGGGTCAGGGACGTCATGCCGCACCCTCCCCCGGCCCAACCTCGGCGTTTCGTTTCGGGCCGTCACCGCGGCGCGTCGCCAGAATGAAACGAAACGCGGCAATGGCAAAAAAAAGAGGAAATGACACGGCCAGCCAGCCGTGGGGGCCGAATGTGGCGATTTTCCCGCAAGGCCAGGGTCGCCCCCACCATGGCAAGCCACATCACCAGTGTCGGTGGAAGTGCCAGAAGGGATTCATACGAAATTTCAAATAGATCCCGGGAGACGATGTCAAACAACACCACTCCGGCCAGGGCCGTGTGGATGGCGATGACCAGCCCCATCTCGACCCGAAACAACGCGTTGTCGATGCGATCGATGACGTTCATGCGTTTTTGGTTTTCGGGACCCTGGAACGAATCTTATGGACGGGCGGCGGCCGGTGTGACGACCGGGGCGGCCGCGGGAGCCTTCCGCCGATATTCGGCCAACAATGCCTCGACCCGATCGAAAAGCGCCCTCGGATAGATGGCGGGAATCTCTTCTTGATAGGTCCTCTCCGCGCTTTTCCGGAACCGGGCGATCTGCGCGGCCGTGGGGGAAACAAAGGTAATGCCGGATTCGGCCAAGACCTTCCGGGCTTCGACATTTTCCTTGCGTGTCCTGGCAACGAGGAGTTTTGAGTACCGGCGGGCGATGGTCGTGAGTTGCTGCTGCTGCTGAGGGGAGAGTTTGTCAAAAACGCTTTTGTTCATGAGGAGTGCTCCCGTGGAATTGACCATGGGAAAGTCGAGCATGGTCTTCACCTGGCTGTCCCACTGGAAGGCCACGGCGGCCAGCGGCGGGGAATAGAAACTATCGATCATGTTGGTCTCAAGGCCGGTGGTGACATCGGCGATGTGCAGGGGAAAAGTCCGGATACCGAACGTGTCGAGAAAGGTCTGGGCCACCGGATCCCCCTGCCATACCCACATCTTCATTTCATCGAAGGCGTTGGGCTCGGAAAGGTCCCGCTTGGAAAAAAAGTAGACAAAGCCGGCTTCGGCAAACCCGAGCAGTTCAAAACCCTTCTTTTCAAAGGCCGTCCTGAACCGGTCAAAGAGGTGGTCCTTGACATAATCGACCTCGGCATAGGAGCGAAACAGCAACGGGGCCTCCAGGATTCGGACCTCCGGCAGCACGACACCCAACCCCACGCCGGAAAAGCCGGCCGCGTTGATGATGCCGACCCGCATCTTTCGCAACACATCCATCTCGTCCCCGCTCACGGCGCCGGCATAAATCCGAAACCGCACCTGACCGTCCGTGGCTTTTTCCACCGCGGACGCCATCTCCTCCAGGGTTTGGGTCCAGGTGCTTCCGTTGGGGGTGACCAGGGCCACCTTGATGGTGGTGCTCGCCGCCGCCGGTAACGCCGTGGCGGCCATAACCAGGACGATGCCCAAGATTGCCGTCAAAAACCGAAACGAACCACTCATTCCGTCATTCCTCAAACAGATCGTTGATGTCTGATAGATAGGCCCGGGCCCGCACGGCGGCCACGGCATTGAGCAGGCGGTAGCGCGGGGAATCCGGACGATTTCGGGCCACGGTTTCCAGCAGGGCGGCAAAGGCTTTGCGGTCCTGCCGGGGCTGGAGCACGTAACGGGCGTAATAGAGATCGCCCAGGCGATAGTCGGAACCGGCGACGGCCATCAACTGACGGTATTGCATCCGCGCCGCCTCGGGTTTGCCACCCATCATCGGCGGTCGCGAGCCGTAATAGGCCAATAGAAAAAGATGGGCCCCGCCGTGATCGTAGTCCGGGGCCAGGGCCTCCACCCGGTCCATGGCGGCCTCGGTCAGCCGGGCCATGGCGAGCAGGCGCACATCGCCACGGTTCAGATTGATGCGTGCGCCGAGGTTGAACGCCCACCAGAACAGGGCGGGCACGTCGTCCACGGTCATCCGCGCAATGCGGGCGAGATCCTCGGACGCGGCGATCCGGGTTCCAAAACCCGGATACCGTCGCACAAGGACCATTCGGGCGTCGGCGGCCCCGCGGGCGTAGTACCGGTCGGCCCGCTGCCGGATTAGTGCCTCATCGACGGGAAAGGAGAAAGGGGGCGGCAGGGAAAGGTCGGAATTGGCATGGGCGGCAAGGATCAGGCGGGTATCCATGAACAAAAAGGCGTAACATCCGGAAAGCCTTGCCAGCAATACGTTGATGGCGGCATCTTCGGGTCGGTTGGCCCGGATTGCCTCCAGCAGTTTGATGTTCGCCGGAAACGAGGCTTCGACCAGCGCCAGATCGTTGTCCGATTCGTAGGCGCTCAGGCCGGTTGTCATCATGCCGGCGATCTGGTCCACGACGAACC
>JBJKPT010000424.1:0-3916 GCA_046706045.1 Desulfobacterales bacterium | reverse complement strand
ACCTTGCCACGGCCGGATTCCGGATGACCTACGCCGAAGATGTGGTCCGGCTCGTGATGAAGCGGGCGGAAATGGCGGCCACCGCCGGTTGTGCCGGGGTCGTTTGCTCAGGAAGGGAAGTGGGACGGATCAAGGCGCGGTTCGGTGACCGGCTGCGAACGTTTACCCCCGGCATCCGGCCGGCCTGGTCGATGCCGGGAGGCGATGACCAGCGCCGCATCGTCACCCCGGCCGCGGCCGTGGCCGCCGGGGCCGATTACCTGGTCATCGGCCGGCCGATCCGCGACGCCGATGATCCGGCCGCCGCGGCCGAGCAGATCGCGGCCGAAATCGGCGACGCGGAGGCCGCGCGGCACTGACAGACTGCCGGGAAACGGCCCATGATGCCTTGTTCGGGGGGCCCTTGGCCCGCGGCCCGATGTTTGGTTTAATCGGGATCGGATTTTTTCGTTTCGATACCGATGCCGGTTTGGATGTGGACGATTCGAATGGGGGAATACCCCGTCCCGGACTTCGGCGATCGGCCGGGGCGCGGCCCGGCATCATATCCGGCAGGTCCGGATGTCGGTGATGATGATGCCCTTGGCGCCAAGGGCCGCCAGTTTGTCCATGATGGCATTGACATCGCGCTTTAAGGCCATGGATTTTACCGCCATCCAGCCTTTCCGGCTCAACGGCGCCACGGTCGGCGATTCAATTCCCGGGGTGATCACATAGGCCATTTCCAGAAGGTGTTCCGGTGCGTCGTATTCCACCATCACGTATTCCCGCGCCACCACGATGCCCCGCAGCCGGTCGATGAACGAGCGTACCTGCGGGCGATCGCCGATGGCCGGATCCCGGGCAATCAGGATCGCTTCGGAAGCAAGCACCGGCGGCCCGCACGGCTCGAGACCGGCCTCGGCCATGGTCCGGCCCGATTCCACCACATCGGCGATGACGTCCGCCACCCCAAGGGTCACGGCGATTTCCACGGCCCCGTCCAGGCGGATCACCTCGGCCCGGATTCCCCGTTTGCGAAGGTCCTGCGCCACGATGTTGGGATAGGACGTGGCGATCCGGAGCCCCCCGAAGCCATCGGGGGTAAGGCCGCTTTCCCTGGGTACGGCATAATGGAACCGGGAGCGGCCGAATTCCAGTGCGATCAGCTCGTGAAAGGGGGCCAGGCTGTCGATGGCCAGGTCCCGGCCCGTGATGCCGGTGTCAAGGACCCCGCTGCTCACGTAGATGGTGATGTCCCGGGGCCGGAGAAAAACGAACTCCACCTCATTCGTGCTGTCTCGCACGGCCAGTTCCCGTCCGTAGCGCCGGCAGTGGTATCCGGCCTCCTTGACCAGTTGGACGGCTTCTTCGGAAAGGGAGCCTTTGTTGGGCAGCGCGATGCTCAGCATGGCGGGTTTCCTATAGGTAGCGATAGACATCTTCCAGGCTCAACCCGCAGGCGAGCATCATCACCTGGACGTGATAGAGCAATTGGGAGATTTCCTCCGCGGTTTTCTCCCGGCCTTCGTATTCGGCCGCCATCCAGACTTCGCCCGCTTCTTCGATGATTTTTTTCCCGATGGCGTGGCGGCCCTTTTCCAGCAGCCGCCGTGTTCCCGAGTCCGGATCCTGGTTGGCGGTCTTGCCTTTGAGTTCCTCAAACAGCGATTCAAAACGTTTCATGGGTGTCGATATCCCTTGCCGGCGCCGCGTTGATCAGGGCGTTGACGATGGGTTCATCTGCAGCGCGTTTCGGATCGCGAGGATCCGCTTTTGGGCGTGAACCGGGTTTTTCGTGTCCGCCAGGGTCATGAGATGGCCGACGGCGTCCAGGGGGGACTCCTTGCGGCCATGCAGGGCGGTCTTGTACCATATCGGCAGGACTTCGGTATAGCACGTCGAGAGGGCCGAGGCCACCCGGCGCAACGGCTCGCCTTCCGGCACGCCGTTGTTTCCATCGATATCGTCCAGGGCCTTTTCCACGGCTTTTTTCAGGCGTCGGTAGCGAAACACCGGCCGGATGATCATCATGCCGACCACATACCCGAAGGAGCCGACCACGAATCCGATGATGGACGCGATGCCCATCGGTGTGGTGAAATAATCAAAAACCATTGTCGATTCCGTCCCTGTCGCAGGTGGGTTCCATCCACAAAAACGCTCTATAGGGGGTTCTGGCAGGGAAATCAATGCCCATTGCCGTCCCGCGCAGGGCCCCCGTCAACCCGGAGGAACGATCTTTTTTTATCCGTGGGTGTAAACCGTGCACGGCTTTTCGGTGTTGAGGGATACGCTCCCTCAGCGGTTCCCTGGATCGTGTGTCGACCTCGCCGCCAAAGGATGACCCGAAAACCCCCGCGCACGCGCACGTGCACGCTCACGAAAGAACCGTGCGGACCGGCCGCCGTTTGGCTCATCCGCGACGTTCCGGATGCCAGCACCCGAAACGAATCTTTCCAAGAATCGCGGTTGCGTTTTATTGGCGCAAAACCCTGCCGACGCCTCGACATCGCCGTCTCACCTGGGCGGGTCCCGGCCGTCCGGCGATCCGGACCCAGGGCGGCCGGCATCCGGCGCGCTCCGCCCGCCGGTGGTCCGGGGATTTCATTGAAGCGCGCCGAAGGACTTGAATCCCGCCGAACGGATGTGTATAGGAAGTGGACCGGAATTCTCATGGAGCCTTGACAGACGTCTCCGGTCCCGGGGCGGCGCCGACCCGGTTTCGTATCGCGACGAGGACGATGACATGATCAAAGATATCGATGTTCCCGAACAGCATTTGACCGCATTTCGACGCATTCGAAGAAAAATGCCCTCCGAAATGCAGGCCAACCGTGAAATTCTGGAAAGAATTGTGCTGTATTTGAAGTTCGGGGGAGAAAAACTTGCCCTTCACTATCTCGATATGCTGAAGAGACCGTTCGACCGGGAATTCATCGTCATCAAGCGGCGACCCACCGAAGACGCCGACAGTGAAGAGGACGAAGAGAGCGAAGACGAGGAGATTCCGGGCGACAGCCCGGAGATCGACTGAGGCGTGACGGGAACGGGTGCCGCGTGCTCCCGGGCCCATCATCCGTTGGAGCGGCAATGGCGCGATTGGCGAAAGACCGTTCACGCCCGGGAACATTTTCCCGAAACCCGGGAACCCCCCGTGCGCGTCGCTTCTGGGGCATGATCGCAATGGCCGGGATGTTTGCGGTAACCGGTTGTGCGACGAACGTCGTTTTGCCCGCCCCGCCGCCGCCGGAATCGCCCGCCGGCCGGAATCCGATCGAAGTCCAACTCGTGGCCGCGGCCCGGCAATGGCTGGGCACGCCCCACCGGATGGGCGGGACGGACCGGCGCGGGGTCGACTGTTCGGGCCTGGTGATGCGCATCTTTCAGGATCGCTTCGGCATTTCATTGCCCAGGGAAACGGTCGACCAGGTGCGGCTCGGCCGGTTCGTGAAGCGTTCCAGGCTCCGGCCCGGGGATCTCGTATTTTTTCGGCCGAGCTGGAAAAAACAGTACCACGTGGGCATCTATATGGGCCATGGGCGCTTTTTGCATGCCTCTTCAAGCCGCGGGGTCATGATCTCGGACCTGGACGATCCCTATTGGCAGGAGTGCTACTGGCAGGCGAGGCGAATCTTCTAGGTGCCTGCACGAATGCCCCTTTCGTGCGATTTCTGCGTTGCGCGCTTCGATTTGAATCCTCGACGTGGCTCAGGCCACGCCTGCGGTCGAAATATCCCGCGGCCTTGTCTCAGACCAAAATCTGCACGTTTCGTTCAGGCACGACGAGCGTTGGCCCCGATTTTTGAATCTTGAATTTCGCTCAGGGCCGCGTGGCCCACACCGCTTCGCAGGCCCGGGCATCTTCCTGGGGCAGATTGTCGGTTGAGCGTTCTCCGGTGGCAACGACCGTGACGTCGCTGGTCCAACCCCCGAC
>JBJKPT010000423.1:0-4643 GCA_046706045.1 Desulfobacterales bacterium | reverse complement strand
CATGTCCATGAGCAGCATCACCGTGGTCTCCAACAGCCTGCGGCTTCATCGGACGCGGCTTGATTGATGCGTTCTCATCCATTGACAAAACAGCCGGGATCCATTATATAAATAAGGCGGTTCGGATTCCCGACAACGGATTCGAGCCGTTTGCATTCTCATCGGAAACCTTGGATGAACGATGCCATGGGCAATTATGCTTGGACGGATTCGCCGCATGCGACCGCGTTTCCCATCGCCCGACCGGGTCTTCCGATCATCGGTGCGGCGGCCTTTGTCACGGCGGTGTTCGCGCTTCTCGGACTGACCGTGCCGACGGTGCTGGCGCTTGTCCTGACATTTTTCATCTGTTGGTTTTTCCGTGATCCGGACCGGGTTGTCCCCACCGCTGAGGGGGCCGTGGTTTCTCCGGCGGACGGACGGGTGGTCCGGATGGACACGGTGGACGATTCGCCGTTATACTCGGGCCGGTGCTGGAAAATCAGCATTTTCATGTCGTTGTTCAACGTTCACGTCAACCGGGTGCCCGACCACGGCCGGATCGAGTGGATTCGTTACAATCCGGGGAAGTTCTTTTCTGCCAATCGGGACAAGGCCTCGCTGGAAAATGAATACAACGCCCTGTCGCTGAAGACGGAAGGAGGGGCATCCCTTTGCTTTGTCCAGATCGCCGGACTGGTGGCGCGCAGGATCATCTGCCGGGTGCAGCCCGGCGACACGGTGAAGCGAGGGCAGCGTTTCGGGATGATCTGTTTCGGATCACGCCTGGACGTCTACCTGCCCGAGGATTCGCGCATCGAGGTGACCATCGGTGACCGGGTCCAAGCCGGAACCTCCATTTTGGGGTATTTGCCATGAGATCGGGAAAACGACTTAAAAGGGAAAAAATCCGCAAAGGCGTTTACATCCTGCCGAACCTTTTCACGTCGATGAATTTGTTCTGCGGCTTTTACGCCGTGGTGGCCGCCATCAACGGCCGGTTCACCGCAGCGGCGCATTCCATTATCCTGGCCGCGGTATTTGACCTTCTTGACGGGAAAATCGCCCGTGCCACCCACACCACCAGCCGCTTCGGCATGGAATACGACAGCCTTGCCGACTTGATCTCCTTTGGGCTGGCACCGGGACTGATGATTTTTCTGTGGGCATTGCAGCCCATGGGACGAATCGGCTGGCTCGCGGCATTTTTGTTCCTTGCCTGCGGGGCATTGCGCCTGGCTCGGTTCAACACCCAGGCCGGCACCATCAGCAGCGATCATTTCGTGGGTTTGCCGATCCCGTCCGCTGCGGCCATGTGCGCGGTGACCGTTCTGATCTGCGATCGATTTGCCCTCGATGCCGCGAGCATTCCGCCGGTGCTGATTCTGGTCGAACTCTACGTGCTGGCCTTCCTCATGGTCAGTACCATCCGGTTCAACAGTTTCAAGAAAGCCGAACTGTTCAAGGCCATGAATTTCAACGTGCTCGTGCTGGCCATTCTGGTCTTGATGTTCATCGCCTACCAACCGGCCATCGCCTTGTTTCTGATCTTTTCGATCTATGTGATTTCCGGTCCGGTATTGACGCTTCGCCACCACCACATGTCTCGCGACGAGGATTCCGAAACGCAGCATGTCGAAGAAGTGTGATACCCGGCGACACGGATCGCACGCCGGTTTGAAAAAACAGGAAAATCGAAGGCATGGTTGTCAAGCCGGCGTCCGGATCGTTCGATAACGGCCTTTCCCCGCTTGCCTGAAGACGAATTCTTCCCATGATGTCAACGCCCGGATTCCCCCGGGCACCGAACCAACGGTACCGGGTGGCTTTGTGCCCCATGGCGGGTGGTTTCCCGGAAACGTGAAGGAGTTTTAAGCTTGGAACGCATCCCCTTTACACCGGAAGGGTACGAAGTGCTGAAAAACGAATTGAACCGCCTGAAGTCGGTGGACCGGCCCAAAAACATCCAGGCCATCGAAGAGGCCCGTGCCCACGGCGACCTGTCGGAAAACGCCGAATACCACGCGGCAAAGGACCGGCAAGGGTTCATCGAAGGCCGCATCAACGAATTGCAGTATAAACTGGCCCATGCCGACGTCATCGATTCGGTGGACCTGCCCAAGGATCGGGTGGTCTTCGCATCCCGGGTGGTGCTGGAAAATGTTGACACCGAGGAAAGTGTCGAGTACCAGCTTGTCGGACCCGAAGAGTCGGATATCGACAGGGGCCGCATATCGATCCAGTCGCCTCTCGGTAAGGCGCTCATGGGAAGGAAGCCGGGGGATGAAATCACCGTGGACGCGCCGGCGGGAAAGCGTTCTTACGAGTTGATGGAGATACGATAATCTTTCGCGGGTTTTGGGCATGGCCCCTTTTACCGCATGCACGGGAGGTTTATGTGGCACGTATCACCGTCGAAGATTGTTTGAAAAAAGTCCCGAATCGTTTTGTTCTGGTCAACATGGTGGCAAAGCGGGTCCGCCAGATCCGGGAGGGTTCCGAGTACCTGGTCAATTCCCCGAAAAACGAGGACATCGTTGTGGCATTGCGAGTGGTGGCCGCAGGCAGGGTGACGCTGAAAAGGGAAGAAACGGCGAACGAGTGAGTCGTGTCCATTTTTGGATGATCGCAACAAATGGGCGCTGTCTACAAAAACATCAACCGGCTCGTCGGCAAAGCCATTCACGATTATGACATGATCCGCGACGGCGACCGTATCGCCGTCGGCCTGTCCGGCGGGAAAGACAGTTTCACCCTGTTGTGGACCCTCGCCGAACGCGTGTCGCGCATCCCGGTGCATTACGATCTCTTGGCCATCTACATCGATCCGGGATTTAATGGCGGCCTGGGCGAACCGCTGACCGAATTTTGCGATTCCATCGGTGTCCGCCTCGTGGTCGAGCACACCCTTCACGGCCCCCTCGCCCACAGCGAGGCCAACCGGGAGAATCCGTGCTTTCTTTGCTCCCGGCTGCGCCGCAAACGGCTGTTCGAAATTTCCGGAGATCACGGCTTTTCCAAGCTGGCTCTGGGCCATCACAAGGATGATCTCATCGAAACCTTGTTCATGAACATCTGCTACGCCGGTGAAATCAGCACGATGATGCCCAAGCAATTGTTTTTCGGCGGGAAAATGACCATTATCCGGCCTCTGGCCTATGTGGGCGAAGATGCCATCCGGCGATTTGCCGTCCGGCGCGGATTTTCCTGCCTGAGCAATCCGTGCCCCAGTGCGGGTTGCTCCAAGCGCCGGGAGATCAAAGAGATTCTGCAGCCGTTGTATCGCGGCAACCGCAAAGTCCGGGGCAATATTTTCAGATCCATGCGTCATGTAAAACCGGAATATCTGTTGAAATGAAAAAAACCAGTGGAGAGGATGGTCATCGCGGCCAGCCCCGGGTGCCGATCGTGAGCATTGCGGAAATGCGGGACATCCAAAACGAACGCGATGACCGCAACATTTCCATCGACAAGGTCGGCATCAAAAACCTGCGTTACCCGATTACGGTCCTGGATCGGGCCAATAAAACCCAACACACTGTGGCCTCCATCAACATGTACGTGGATCTTCCCCATGAGTACAAGGGAACCCACATGAGCCGCTTTGTGGAATTGCTCCATGGGCTGAAGCCCACGGTTTCCTTGAAAAAATTCGCCGATGTGCTCACCCAGATGAAGACCCACCTGGACGCGGCCTCTGCCCACATCGAGATCACCTTTCCCTATTTCATCGAAAAACATGCACCGCTGAGCCGGGCCCCGGGCATGATGGACTACACCTGCCGCATCATCGGCTCCAGCGCACCGGATGATCGCATCGACCTCATCTCCGAGGTCCGCGTCCCCATCTCGTCGGTTTGCCCCTGCTCCAAGGAAATCAGCGAGTGCGGGGCCCACAACCAGCGTGGGGAGGTGCGACTGGCCACCCGGTTTCGCAGGTTCATCTGGATGGAGGACATGATCGAGCTGGTGGAAAAAGCGGCTTCCTGCGAGGTCTACTCCGTTCTCAAGCGGGTGGACGAAAAATACGTGACCGAACGGGGCTTTACCAATCCGAAGTTCGTCGAAGACATTGTCCGGGATATCGCCCAGGAACTCAACCGGGATGAAAACATCATCTGGTTTTCCGTCAGCGCGGAAAACTTCGAGTCCATCCATAACCACAGCGCCTATGCCCATATCACCAGCGGTGATCCGAACCTGTACAATCCCTTCGAATTTTAATTGATGGAAGGAGGACAAGGGGGCCATGTTTCATCAGGTTGTCGCCTGGTTGACGCATACCGTCGGCCAGTGGGGCTATACGGGCATTGTCGCCCTCATGTTCCTGGAATCCT
The DNA here is from genome assembly GCA_046706045.1 of Desulfobacterales bacterium. Classification (GTDB taxonomy): domain Bacteria; phylum Desulfobacterota; class Desulfobacteria; order Desulfobacterales; family JBDRRP01; genus JBJKPT01. The sequence goes on along the minus strand of JBJKPT010000423.1, from coordinate 327 downwards.
CCTTTTTCCCATTTCCCAGCGAAGTGGTGATACCGCCGGCGGCCTACCTGGCGGCGATCGGTGAGATGAACCTCGGCATGGTGGTTGTTTGCGGCACCCTGGGCAGCCTTCTGGGCTCAATCTTCAATTATCTCTTGGCCCTGATGTTCGGCCGGCCCTTTTTTGAAAAATACGGAAAGTACCTGCTGGTCAGCCACCGGTCCATGGAAAAAGCCGATCGGTTTTTCGATCACCACGGGCACATCAGCACCTTCATCGGCCGTCTGTTGCCCGGAATCCGGCAGTACATCTCCCTTCCCGCGGGGCTTACCCGAATGAATTTTGCGA
>JBJKPT010000422.1:0-4671 GCA_046706045.1 Desulfobacterales bacterium | reverse complement strand
CAGGGCAGCAACGGCATCACGTACAATGTCGGCAGCGACGTCGTTACCGGTAATGGCAACAGTTCCACGACCGGCAACACGACCAGTTCCACCACCCCCATGCAAATCGACAGCTCGAATTTCGGCGTCAATTTTCCGGCTGCCGCCGGCGCGATGACCGTGGGATTTCTCATGCAGGGCGGCTCGAACCTTCTGGCCCTTCAGCTCTCGGCCCTTCAGACGGACTCGAAGCTGACCATTCTCTCGAGTCCGGCCATCACCACCCTGGACAACCAGCAGGCGATCTTTGAAAGCGGCGAGGAAGTGCCCTACGAGGTGGAGGACGCCAACGGCGCCCACCACACGGAATTCAAGAAGGCCGTGCTGAGCCTCGACATCACCCCGCACGTCATAAACCACGACTTGCTGAAACTGAAGATCCGGACCACCAAGGACCAGGTCGACACCAGCAGCACCGCCAACCCGCCGCCGATCATCACCAAGCGGGCCGAAACCACCGTGATCCTCTACGACGGGCAGACCACGGTCATCGGCGGGCTGAACCAATCCGAGGATACAAATTCGGATTCCGGGGTGCCGGGGTTAAAGGATTTGCCCATCATCGGTCATCTCTTCCAGGGAAACGCCGAGGGCACGACCAAAGACGATGTGCTGATCTTCATCACCCCGCACATCCTCAAACAACCGGTCGAGGAGAACGCTCCGGCCGCTGCGCCGACGCCGGCACAGCCCGCGCCGTCCGCAGCGCCGCCGGCCGGTCCGGCCGCTGCCGGAAAAACCGCCCAATGATGCGTGAGCCACGGCATGGACTATTTTGAACTGCTCAATCTGGAGCGGGAACCGTTTTCCAATTCCCCGGACCCCGATTACCTCTTTTTGTCCAGGCAACACCACCACTGCCTGCAGAAGCTGGAGTTGTCCATCCGGCTGAGACGCGGGCTCAACGTGGTGATCGGCCGGGTGGGCACCGGGAAAACCACCCTGTGCCGGCAGCTCATCCGGCGTTTTTCCGAAACCGAGGGCATCGAAACGCATCTGCTCCTCGACCCCCATGCCGGCAACGCGGTGAAATTTCTTCAGGCGATCGCGGCCCGCATCGCCGGCGAGCGCGATGCGGCGGCCGATTCGGAAACATTGCTCAAGGAAGCGATCAAGCGCACCCTGTTCGAAAAGGGCGTGGACGCCGGACGCACGGTGGTGCTGATCATCGACGAAGGCCAGAAGATGCCCGGTTTCGGTCTGGAACGGTTGCGGGAGCTTCTGAACTACGAGACCAACACGTTCAAGCTTCTCCAGATCGTCATTTTCGCCCAGGAAGAATTCGAAGCCACCCTTGCCGCCCATGCCAACGTCGCCGATCGCATCAGCACCGTCTACCGGCTCGGGCCCCTGGGGTTCCGCGATACCCGGTCGATGATCGCCTTCCGGCTGAAAAGAGCCGGGTACCGCGGCAGCCGGCCGCTTTTCACCCCGGCCGGCATCCTGGCCGTTTTCCAGGCCTCCGGGGGCTACCCGCGGCGGATCGTGAACCTCTGCCACCAGTGCGTGCTGGCCCTGATCATCCAGGATCGCCACCGCATCGGCTGGCGGCTCGTGCGGGCCAGTCGCCTTCGTCTGGCCGATGCCGCAGCCCCCCGGCGCCGGCGGCTGTCCAGGCCCGTGACGGTCGTTGCGGCCCTTGCCGTTGCGGCGGCCGTGGCGATTCTCGGCTTCGACCGCCGGCTGGACCATCGCTTGGTCAGCGCGCTTTCCGGCGCCGTTTCTTCCCACCGCGTGTCCAATGCCGCGACCCGCCCCGGTGCCGTGCATTCCGCTTCCGCGGTCTCGGCCGGACCGGTCTCCCATCGCCCGGCTTCGGAACCCGCGATTGCCGCCGTTTTCCCTGTGGATCGCCGCCCGGGCGCGCCGCCGCCGGCTCGGCCCGACGCCAAGGCCCGGATGGTCGCCTCGGCGGCTCCGGCGGGAACCCCGGGCCCGGCGCCCGTGAACGAAGATCCGGCTGCGCCGCCGGTGGCGACACCCCTGCCCGCGACCGCCGCCGAAATCGCGCCTACTCCGGCCCCGGCAACCGGTACGCCGCCCGACAGCCTGGGCCGGGTCCGTCTCGGGGCCAAGGAGACCCTTTCCTGGTTGATGATCAAGGTCTACGGCCGCTATTCCGTCGACGACCTTCACCGGGTCATGGCGTGGAACCCGGATCTGGGACGACCCAAGGCCCTTTTCCCCGGCACGCCCATCCGGTTTCCGGCCTCGGCGATCCGGTTGCGAAGGCGCCACCAGGTCAACTGGTGGGTGGTCCTGGCATCGGTCAAAAGCCTCGGGGATGCGCTCGACGTCGTCCGGCGCTACCCGGCCGCCCGGACCCCGGTGCGCATCGTCGCCCTGTGGGAAGCGGACCGGGGGCTGTCGTTTCGGGTCCTTCTCTGGACCCGGTATCGGGATAAGGCGCGGGCCGCGGCCGCCATGGCGGCGCTTCCGCCGGTCATCGCCCGAGACGCCCGGTTGGTGTCTTCGTGGCCGGAGGGGGCGTTGTACTACGCAAACCCGTACCGGGGATCGCTCGAATGAGCCGATAGAAGCCAAGGATCCGAGCGCGGCCGCGGGGGGTGTTCGCGTGCACCAACGCCGGGCGCGAACCGGAAACGTCGATTTTGTTTGAACGCGTTCAACCCCACGCCCTTTCAGGGCGAATCAAACCGCCGACGGACTCAAGGCGTCGGCGCGGACGTTCAAAGGTATCGTGAAAAACAAGAAACGCCTGGGAGAGATGCTTGTCGAAGGCGGATTGCTCAGCGCCGAACAGCTCGAGCAAGCCGTCGAGAGGCACAAGAAAGCCAACCTGAAACTGGGTCAATACCTGGTTCGGGAGGGGATTGTCAACGGCAACGACATCGTGGAGCTGGTGTCCCGGCAGCTTCGGATCAAGAAGTACAGTCCGGACAAGTACCCCGTCGACATGGAGCTGACCAAGGTCGTGTCGGCGGAGGTCGCCCTGAAGTATCAGGTCGCACCGCTCGCCAAAACCCGCGTGTTGCTGACCGTGGCCATGACCGATCCGATGGACATCAACACCCTGGACGCCCTGGAGGTGCTCACCAACACGGAAGTCGAGGCCGTGATCTGTACGGATCAACAGCTCAATCACCTCATCGGAACCCTTTACGGCACCTACACCGGTATCGGCGGGGTGCTGGAAGACATGGAGGTGGAGCGAAGCGAAGACTTCGAAAAGGAGATGTACACCGAGGATGTGGAGGTCGGCTCCCTCCAGGACATGGCCCAGGAGGCGCCGGTGGTGCGCCTGGTCAATTCCATCCTTTCCCAGGCCGTTCGCGAAGGGGCGAGCGACATCCACATCAGTCCGGAGAAAAATTATGTCAGCGTGCGGTTCCGGGTGGACGGCAAGCTTCACGATGTGCCGGCCCCTCCCAAGTCGATGTACCTTCTGATCATTTCACGGTTGAAGATTCTCTCCAACATGGACATCGCCGTCTCCCGCATCCCGCAGGACGGGCGATTTACCGTGAAGATGGACAACAAGGAGATCAACATCCGATCCTCCACCATACCGACCATCTACGGCGAGAACATGGTGATCCGGCTCCTGGACACGAGCGCCGGAGTCTATTCCCTGGAGCAGTTGGGCATGGCGTCGGCCGACCGGGAAAAGGTCGAACAGATGATCCTCAAGCCCTACGGGATGATTTTGAGCACCGGCCCCACGGGAAGCGGCAAAAGCACGACCATCTATTCGATTCTGAAGCGGATCAACAGCCCGGACATCAACATCATCACCCTGGAAGATCCCATCGAATACCGGATGGAGAAGATCCGTCAGATTCAGCTCAACCGGAAAGCGGGCATGACCTTTGCCTCGGGGCTTCGCTCCATCATGCGGCAGGACCCGGATGTCATCATGGTCGGGGAGATCCGCGATGCCGAGACCGCCACCATCGCCGTCCAGTCGGCCTTGACCGGCCACCGGGTGTTGAGTACCGTCCACACCAACGACTCGGCCGGCGCCATCACCCGGTTCATCGATATGGGCATCGAGCCGTTTCTCGTGTCGAGCGTCATGCTGGTCTCCATCGCGCAGCGTCTGGTGCGCATGATTTGCCCGTACTGCAAGAAGCCCCATGAACCACCGGAGCAGGCCCTGCTCTCCTGGGGGCTGGAGCCCACGGCGAAAGCCAATTTCATGCACGGCACCGGTTGCTTTTACTGCATGGATCAAGGATACAAGGGCCGGACCGGGATTTACGAAGTGCTGATCATCGACGAAATGGTGCAGGAGATGATCCTGCAAAAGCGCTCGGCCCAGGACATTGCCAGGTCGGTTCGCGCTGCCGGAAAACTCACTTCCCTCAAGGAAGATGCCGCGCAAAAGGTGTTCTCCGGGGTGACGACCCTTGAAGAGGCGGCATCGGCGATCATGATGTGACAAAACCCCGGATGGAGCGCCCGTGACCAAATACCGCTACCGTGCCATCAACGAATCCGGCCGGACCGTTTCCGGCGAGATCGAATCGGAAACCGCCGAGATGGCGGAAAAAGCCGTGGAAGCCCGTGGCTTCGTGCCGACGGCGATCAGCGAGGTGAACCCCCGCGGCGGGGTCAGCGTGGCGGGGGTCCTCGAACGGTTTGCCTCCATCAAGGCCACGGAATTGATCC
>JBJKPT010000421.1:0-3630 GCA_046706045.1 Desulfobacterales bacterium | reverse complement strand
GTCCAGAAGTACTTGAGGCTGTTTAGTCCCACCACGGGGATGCCTTCCCCGGCGAGCAATCGGCTCACGTGCTTGTCGATGGTGGCCCAGCCGCCGTCCCCGGAGAGAAATACGGCGAGGTAGGCAGTGGGCGGCCCCGTGGAGGGCACTTCCACCAGCGGGAGATCGCTCAGGGCGGCATCGACGGGTGCCGGCGCCGCTGCCGCCCTGGTCAGCCGCGAGAAAGCCTCCCGGAACTGGGGCATCCAGTTTCGCGGCACCGAGTATCCGTGACCGACCTTCGGCAGGATGACGATGCGGCCGCCGGGCACTTCCTTCACAAACGTTTCGGTTCCGACCGGATCGCAGACGCGGTCCTCCAATCCCTGGAAGGCGACCCATGGGGTTTCCAGATGGGGGGCCGGCAGCACCCATCCGCCGTGCTTCCGGAATTCCCATCCGAGCTCCCGACCCCGGCACAGGCGCTTTTTGAGCGGCAGGTCCGGGCAAAAACCCAGGCTCAGCCCGCCGCGAAAGGTCGTGGCCGGCGCCTCGGCGAGCACGGCATAGATCAGGGTGGCCCCCGAGGAATAGCCGACGAGCACCGGGGTGATGTACCGGGGAAAGCCTTCGGTTTTCTGGATGTACTGGCTCAAGGCCTCGAAATCCGATGCCGGGTAGACGCAGGCCGCCTTCACCCGCGCGAGATGTTTGAAATAGGTATTGATGTCGATGCCCACGACCAGGGCATCCAGCCGGGCCAGTTCCCGGGCCATGTCCACCACCCCCAGGTTCCAGCCGCCGTCGCCGGAGACAAAGAGGACGACCCGGCTGGGCCGTTCGGTACCCCGATAGAGCCAGACCCGGCCGAAGGGTCCGAAGCTTTGCATCGATTCCCCGGCCCGGGCCGCAACGGCCGTCATCAACAGCGCTGCCGCCAGACACGCAATCCACCATCGTTTCATTTTGTCACCAATCCTTTGAATCCGCCCCCGATCAGGGCAGAGAGGTTCATGATCACCTGGGGAAGGGCGATAACGCCCGGAAACACTAGATACTTGGGACTCCACCGGGGGTTGAACTTGGCCTTGTACTGCCGCAATCCCTGGAAATTGTAAAAATGCTCTCCGTGCTGGAAGACAAAAGCGCCCAGACGGCTCCACAACGGCGCCAGGGTCCGGGCCTCGAAACCGGAAAGGGGCGCCATGCCGAGGTTGAACCATTGATAACCCCGGGCCTTGCCCCAGAGCAGGATGTTCACGATCAGGTAATCCATTACCCCCGCGGATACTTCCGGCAGGTACCGCATGAGGTCCATGGAGAGTTCCCCGCAGCCGGCACCCTGCCAGAGGTTCGCGAATCCCACGATCCGATCTTCCTGGTAGACCACCGCCAGGGGATAGCGCTTCAGGTACTCGGGATTGAAAAAACCCAGGGAAAAGCTTTTTTCACGGGTGTTTTTCCGGGAGAGCCAGGCATCGGAGATCTCCCGGATCGCCTCCATGCTCCCGGCCACGGCCGAGGCCGGGAGGATGTCGAACCGGCAGCCCTCTTTTTCGAGTTTGCGCAGGGCATAGCGCTGCTCCTTGCCGGCCCGGCAGTCGAGATCGAAATCGGGCAGCGAGACCCGGGCCTCCTCGCCCAGTTTGACGAGGCTCAATCCCAAATCCAGGTAAAGGTGGAGGCTGTCGTGGGAGACTTCGTAAAACACCGTCCGGCCGCCGAAAAGATCGGCGAGCTCATGAAATCGCCACACCATTTCCGCCTGCAATTCGGGAGGTCCCACCGGGTCTCCCATGGCGATCCAACTGCGGCCCTCGATGCCGTACATGATGAAGGCATTCTCGTCCGGGTGTCTCAAGACGTATTTGTCACCGAGCATGACCAGGTTGGCCGCAGGGTCGGAGGCGGCCTGCACCAGGGGCCAGATCGTCTCCAGCTGCAAGGTCCCGGGAAGCTCCGGCCTGTGGGGGGCCGGGCGCAGAAGACGGGCCAGGGCAAAATAGAGCCCCAGGACCACGGCCCCGAGGCTGGCCCGCAAGAATCGGGAGGCATTGCCGTTGAAGGCAAACTGCCACCAGAGGCTGTCGGCGTATTCCACATGGCGATAGCTGTAAAATCCGAGCCAGATGGAACCGCCCAGCACGATGAGCACGGCGGCCACCCAGCGGGGGGAGAAGGACACCGTGAAGAGCGCTGTTTTGCGGTAAAAATAGCGCCGGCACGGAAGAAGCGCCATGGTGATCGCCAGAAGCACCAGGGCCTCCTCGTAGTCGAGTCCCTTCACGATGGCGCTGGCGATGCCCACGGCCAGAAGGATCAGGGTGAGGACATAGGCCGCGTCGAGGCGACGCTGCAGGGCCCGGCCCAGGAGAAGAAGCCCCATGCCGGCCACACTGCCGATGAAGTGGGAAAGTTCCAGCAGAAATAGCGGCAGGTGATGCTTGAGCCAGACCAGGCGCTGATCCAGAGCCGGGGTGGCGCCGGAGAGGAGCAAAATGGCCCCGCCCACAAAGACCGTGAGCCCCAACACCTGCGGCACCACCGGAGAGACCCAACGGCCGAAAAAATCGCCCAGTGCCCGGATGTGCGCCTTTTTCCGAAGAATTTCCTGCAAGCCGAGAAGAAGGGCGGCCACCACCAGGGGCGCCCAGTAGTACAGGGCCCGGTAAACGAGGAGCGCCCCGATGATCTGCGGAAACGGCATCCGGCCGGAAAGCATCACGACCACGACCGACTCGAACACCCCCAGGCCGCCGGGCACCTGACTCACCAGGCCGGCAAGCTGTGCCACGAGGAAGATCACCAGGAAGTGGCCGAAGGCAAGGTGCATGTGCCAGCCGATCAGTGCGTGCAGCACCCGGGCCGCAAGGCACCAGTCCAGGGCTCCCACGACGAACTGCCAGAGCGCGAGGTCGGGGCCGGGCCAGCGAAAAGACCACCCCCGCACCTGGAAGGGGGTCTTCCGGGCAACGGCCACCGCCATGTAGGCGGCCGCCACCAGAAGAAACAACAGACCGATCCACCGGAGAGAAATCACCGGGGCGTGGGTCAACCCGGCCGCGGTCTCCGGCTGAAACAAGAATACCGCCCCGCCGAGAACGAGAAACCCCATCCATAGGGACAGGGTGCAAAAGACCACCACCTGGGAGATTTCCACGGCCGACAACCCCCAGGCCGAATAAAGGCGAAAGCGCACCGAGGCGCCGGCGATCATGGAAAGCCCGATGTTGTTGCTGAACGCGTAGCCGATGAAGGAGGCCAGCCCGATGCGGCGATAGGCGAGCGGGCGGCGCACATACCGCAGGGCCAGGGCATCGTAGCCCGTGGTGACGGCATAGCTCAGCACGGTGAACACGATGGCCGCCACCAGCCGGTGATGGGGGATGTCCGAGAGGCTGTGCAGGATATCCGTGAGCCCGTAGGTCTGCAATTCGCGGCGCAGGACCCACACGGCGATGGCAAACAGGGCCACGCTCGAGACCGGGCCGGCGATGCGGCGCCATGCCGTTCGATTGAATTCAGCGGTCATCGCATCGCCCCGTGCCGCAGGCAATCACGCATGCGTGGGGTCATTGCCTGAAGTGTCACGGCAAAAGACCTGTCAACCCCCGGTGGTTTGGTTGCCCCGACGGTCGATGAGTGGATGGT
>JBJKPT010000420.1:0-3069 GCA_046706045.1 Desulfobacterales bacterium | reverse complement strand
TTCGGAAACACCGAGCCTTATCGTCGGGTCATGGCCACTTGGAGGCTGATCACGAGGCGATTGAAGGCCCGGGTCAGCAGTCCGATTTCATCGGTCCGCTCTTCTGATAGCACATCGAGGTCCACCTTGCCCTGGCTGATCAAGTCGGCCATGGCGGTCAGTTCGTTGATCGGCTTGGTGATGCGGTTGCCGATGAACATGCCGACGAGAATGGCGATGCAGAGCACGATCGCACAGACGGCAAGGATCAGGTTCTGCATGACGATGGCCGGTTGGATGACGTCCGCTTCGCTGACCACGAGCCCCACGCTGGCGTTGATGTCCGATACCGGGGCGTAACCGATGATGCGTCGACCCGCTTTACTGGTATAGGTATCCACACCTCGCCCGCGGTGGATCATCTTGACCACAATCGCGTTGAATTCGGCGTTGCTTGTTCGCAGGAGGTTATCCGCCTTGTAGGTCTCGTCCCATCGGGTGTCTTTCTGGCTCATCCCCGGACGGACCAGCGCCTTCCCATCATGGTCCACCAGGAAGGCATAGCCTTGGTAGCCGATGTCCATGGTCAGGATGTCTTTTTGAATCGTATCCAGCAACACGTCAAAGCCGATCACGCCGATGAGGCTTTTATCGGCCCGGTACACCGGTGTGGCGCAGGTGACGCAGAGCTTCTTGGTGTTGACATCGACGTACGGGTCGGTCCAGATGGTCTTCTTTGCAGCCACTGCGTCCTTGTACCAGGGACGATGGGTCGCAACGAAGCCTTTGGCCTTCTTGATGACATCGACAATGGAATCGTTATCAAAGACCGTGATGTCGTCGGGTGTGGCCATATAACCGAGGGAGAGGTAGGGGTTGTGGGTCACCAGGCTTTTCAGCATGATCCCGACCCGTTGCAGGTAAAGAATCTCCTGGTAATGGGCGCGGAATTGTTCCGGGGTGCCGTAGCCGCTGCCGTTCCAGGGCATGAGCATCGGCTTGCCCAGATCCGTGTTTACGTTATTTCGGGCGAAGGTCCGGGTCGCGTAGCTCGCCACGGCCTGGGCTTCGTTTTGAAGCCGGTGAAACACCAGCCCGTATTCGCGGGCCTTTTGGGCAGAAATCATGTCCAGGTGCTGTTTGGCCAGAGCCGACAAGGTGGTCCGGCCCTTGTACCCGGCAATGACGCCGACCACCGACAGGGAGGCGATGACCAGGAGCACGATGATCAAGGTGATTTTGGTTCGGATCGACATCCCTTTGATTTTGGGTTGGGTGCCGCGCTTGTCTTTGACGGCGGCGCCCGCGGATTTCCCTGTCGTGCCCAATCCCATCGTCGGCTCCGTTGCGGGGGCCGGCATGGGTGCGGGGACCGGCGTTGGTTCAGGCGTTTGAGCGGGTCGCGATTCGGCCGTTTTGCTGGTGGAAAGAATTTTTCCGCATTCTTTGCATTTGAAATAAACGACCGGAGATTTCATCTTGTTGGGGTCGATGGGATACTGCCTTCCACAGGAGTCACAGGTTACAATCATGCTCGCCATCCTTCGCCAGGGTACGGTTCATTCCATGCCATATCGAATATCGATGGGGCCGACGGGCTTCCCCATCGGGCGGTCAGTATCCGCTTATCGGGCTAAAAGCTTGCCCTCGATGCATCGCGCAACCCTCGCTAAAGGTTTCTCAGACGGACGAGGACAGCGCTGATAAATTCCCGTCGCTTTTTTTCGTTGGGGATCTTGTTGCCAATGACTTCGACCAACTCCGCAGCACGGCTTTTCGGAAAATGGTCGAGCGTTTCTCCTAAGCCACGGATACTGTCTTCGATGAGGATCTTGGCCATGGGGCCCAGCACATCGGCCAACTGGGCTTTGACGAATTCGATAAATTCCGCTTCCAGGGGTGGCCCGGTTTCCTCGATCCGTTCAATCAGCCCCATTTTGATCAGGTCGACCAGGGTCGCCTTCAACGCGGACCCCTTCATGCCGGTGCTTTGCATGAGGGCCGACGCCGTTTTCGGTGTATCCAATTGAATCAGGACCTTGAGCATATCCGATCGAAGAGACACCTCCCCCATGTCTTTGCCGATGTTTCGCCGAAACAGTATCTTCGAGGATCCTGCCATTCCGACTCCGATTCCGTTCATGCCTCGTGGTGTGGGTTAATATCTTCCCAGACCGGAGCCCCTCCCATGCGATGCCCTCCGCCGTCCGGGCATTTCATGGCGGCCATACCCTGTTTTGGGTCGGGCAATTCCCTTCATAGAGCCCTATTCTTTTTTATACCGGAAATCAAGATTCAAATGGGCGGAAGCCGGAGCCGTTCCGGCAATCCATTTTTCGAAGGTCTTTGCCGAAGCCCCACGAACGGTCCGGGATTTCCAGCGAATATCGACCGGAAACGATTTTCTCTGGAAACCGATTCCAGCCTCCGCTACCATGAGCGCTGTTGGTGTCGTTTTTCCGGGACGGCACGAACCGTCCGCCGTTGGGATCAAAAAGGCATAACCTTGTTAACGCCCAGGATTCTGAGACGATGCCGGACCTCGTAAAACCCGTTATCGTGATCCCCAGAGAACAGGCCGTTTTTCGAATGGATGCGAACGGCCGGTGGCATAACGCCGATGGGCCGTTTCGCAAAAAGGCCATCATCGACTTTTTTCATGCGGCGATCGGCCATGATGCGGAGGGCTATTTCGTCCTGCAGGACAAGGGTGAAGCCGTCGAAAAGGTTTATTTTCCGTACGCGGATACGGCCCTTTTTGTCTTTGACGTGGTTTTGGGTCCGGATCCCGAACTGGTCTTGAACACGGGCGCCCGCCTTGCGCTGGATCCCCGATCCCTTTTCGTATCCAATGACCAACTCTACCTTCGCCGCGGCACGGAACGGATCAAGTTCGTCGAACGGGCCTTGATGAAAATCGCCGCTCACATCGATGCGGACGGCGATCGCTTATTTTTTTCAATGAAAGGCCATCGTTTCCCCATCAACATCAACGGGGTCGATGCCACCGATATTGAAGCACCGCCGAACGGGACCCCATTCGAATGAATCTCAACACCTGCGTTCATCCTGATGGCCGATTCGTCTACG
>JBJKPT010000419.1:0-4300 GCA_046706045.1 Desulfobacterales bacterium | reverse complement strand
TGAGGTCAAGGCGGACGGACGATTGGAACCGGAGGAATAGCTTGGGCTATTTCGAGGATTCCAATCGATCGGCCAACACAGAAATCGCGTAAAAGGGCCATTCTGGGATGGGCACTAGCCTAGGGCGGACGGGTTGAGGCCCAGGACTCGGGGGGCCAGAACCCAAACGCCAAATTTGACGGATTCGCAAAAAGTGCTCGAACTGTCATGCCGGTCCCGGATCGGGTCCGGGATGACGGATCCGGCATCCAGAAGACCTTGAATTTACTGGATCCCGGCTTTCGCCGGGATGACAACAACGTGGAAAAAACGACTTTTTTGCGGGTTCATCAAATTTTATTCGAGCCTGAAAACGGTTGCGCGATTCGGTTGGATTTGTTAATAAACTTCGGTTTGGAATTCGCACGTCCTGGGATCCGGCATCGGGTGCCGCCCGTTGTGGGCGGTTGGTTGCCGGGGACGAACAGGGCGAACGTTGAACCCGCATGAAAGGGAGTGTTCCATGAATTACGTCACCATGAAGGAGCTGCTGGAAGCCGGGGTCCATTTCGGTCATCAGACCAAACGCTGGAACCCCAAGATGAAACCGTACATTTTCGGTGCCCGCAACGGGATTTACATCATCGATTTGCAAAAGACGGTGCGCATGTTCCGCACGGCGGTGGATTTCACCGAAAATGTCGTTGCCGGCGGAAAATCCGTGTTGTTTGTGGGAACCAAAAAACAGGCCCGGGAGGCGATCTACGAAGAGGCCAACCGGTGTGAACAATTTTATGTCCAAAGCCGGTGGCTGGGCGGGATGCTGACCAATTTTCAGACCATCAAAAAGAGCATCGACCGGCTCAAATACCTGAACGACATCGAAAACGACGGCAGCATCAACATGTTCCCGAAAAAAGAGCGGCTGAAGATGGCCAAGGAACGTGAAAAACTCGATGCCACCCTTGGCGGGATCCGGGAAATGGGCGGATTGCCCGGTGCCATTTTCGTCGTGGATCCGAAAAACGAGGCCATCGCCGTTCGTGAAGGCCGCCGGTTGGGCATCCCCATCGTTGCCATCGTCGACACCAATTGCGATCCGGAAGAGGTCGATTACGCCATTCCGGGCAACGATGACGCCATCCGCTCCATCCGTCTGGTCACCTCCCGCATTGCCGATGCGTGCATCCGGGGCGCAAAACGGTTGGAAGAAAGGCGCCACGCCGGTTCGGACAAGGCGACCATGGACGAGGAAGCGCCGGTTTCGGCGGCCACCGCCGAACTCAAACCGGGCGAGCGCAAGGTGATCTCCGATGGGACCGACGGACCCGTGGTGGAGATCATCAAGCGGGGGGCTCCGGCCGTCACCGGTGGCGAAGAAATCGAAACATCGACCACTGCATCCGTAGAGTAGAGGAGATCCATAATGGCTGAAATTACTGCCGCCTTGGTGAAAACCCTTCGGGAAAAATCCGGCGCCGGCATGATGGATTGCAAGGAGGCCCTGAAGGCCTGCGACGGCGACCTGGAAAAAGCGACCGATCATCTGCGCAAGAAGGGTCTCGCCACCGCGGCCAAGCGTGCCGGGCGGGCCATGAGCGAAGGCATCATCCAATCCTATATCCATACGGGCGGGAAGTTGGGCGTTCTCGTGGAAATCAACTGCGAGACGGATTTCGTCGCCAAAAACACCGATTTCCAGGATTTTGCCAAAAACATCGCCATGCACATCGCGGCGGCCAACCCGGTGGGCATCCGGCAGGAAGACGTTCCGGAGGAAACCATCGCCCGCGAGCGGGAAATCTACCGCGCTCAGGTTCTGGAGCAGGGCAAGCCGGCAAATATCGCCGACAAGATCGTCGAAGGCAAGATGGCCAAATTCTTCAAGGAATCCTGCCTGATGAATCAGCCCTACGTGCGCAACCCGGAAATCACGGTTACCGATCTTCTCAACGAACTGATCGCCAAGATTGGTGAAAACATCACCATCAAGCGGTTTGCCCGTTATCAGTTGGGGGAATAAACCGCATTGACACAGCCGATCTATAAACGAATATTGATAAAGCTCAGCGGGGAAGCCCTGATGGGGGATCAGGGCTTCGGCATCAGCCCGGAAATGTTGCGCTACGTGGCCCACGAGATCGACGCCGTTTACGAACTCGGTGTCGAAATCGCCATCGTCGTGGGCGGGGGAAACATCTTCCGGGGCATTGCCGCGAGCTCTTATAATATGGACAGGGCTTCGGCCGACCATATGGGCATGCTCGCCACCGTCATCAACAGCCTGGCGCTCCAGGACGCACTCGAGAAAAAACGGATGCCGACCCGGGTCCAGAGCGCCATTTCCATGCACGAGGTCGCCGAGCCTTATATTCTGCGGCGGGCCGTGCGGCATCTGGAAAAAGGGCGGATCGTGATCTTTGCCTCCGGTACCGGGAATCCGTATTTTACCACGGATACCGCGGCGGTCTTGCGTGCCCAGGAAATCCACGCCGACATTCTGCTGAAGGCGACCAAGGTGGACGGCCTTTTCGATGAGGATCCGGCGGTCAATCCGGACGCCCGGTTCGTCGAAGCGATCACCTACATGCAAGTCCTTGAACGGCGCCTGAAAGTGATGGACATGACCGCCATCTCCCTGGCGATGGACAACGACCTGCCCCTGGCGGTGTTTAACCTCAAAGAGGCCGGCAACATTCGTAAGGTGGTTTGCGGCAAATCGGTCGGCACGCGGATCACCAATTCCTGAACAGGTGACTGCCATGATTCCATCGATCCTCGACGATTCCCGTGAACGCATGAGCAAGACGTTGGAGGCGCTCGAAGGCGATCTGAGAAAGATCCGCACCGGACGCGCCTCGCTCAGCCTGTTGGAGGGCATCCGGGCGGACTACTACGGAACCCCGACGCCGCTTCAGCAGATGGCGTCCCTCAACGTGCCCGAAAGCCGTCTGATCACCATCCAGCCCTGGGACGTGACCGCCATCAAGGAAATCGAGAAAGCCATTCTCAAGTCCGATCTCGGCCTAACCCCATCGAGCGACGGAAAAATCATCCGCATCGCGATCCCACCGCTCACCGAAGAACGGCGCAAGCAGCTGGTCAAAGTCGTCCAGAAGGCGGGTGAGGAGCACAAGGTGGGGATCCGAAACATTCGGCGGGATGCCAACGAAATGTTGAAATCCGCCAAGAAGGACGGGGATATTTCCGAGGACGAGGCCTTCAAAGGCCAGGAGCGTGTGCAGGAGCTCACCGACGATTTCATCAAACGCATCGATGAGACCGTCAAGCACAAAGAGAAAGAAATCCTTGAATTCTAATGCTTCCGATCTCCCGTCGCGCCAACTGGATCCGGAGAAGCTGCCGAACCACGTGGCCATCATCATGGACGGCAACGGGCGCTGGGCGAAGAAGCGGCTGCTCAACCGGGTGCTGGGGCACGAACGGGGAGCCGAAACCGTTCGCACCATCGTCCGGGCGACCAGCGATCTGGGCATCGGATACCTCACCCTGTATGCCTTTTCCACGGAAAACTGGCAGCGGCCGAAGGTGGAAATCGCCGCGCTTTGGCTTTTGATGAACCGTTTCCTGGAGCAATCCCGGGCGGAGTTCATGGAGCACGGCGTTCACTTGCAAGCCATCGGAGAGCTTGACCGGTTGCCCGACGGGTTTCGGAAGACGCTGAACGAAACGATCGCCCAAACCGCGCCGAACCACGGCCTGGTGTTGACCCTGGCCTTGAGCTACGGGGCCCGCAGCGAAATCGTCGCCATGGCGCAACGGCTCTGCCGGATGGCGCGCAAAGGCGAACTCGACCCGGCCGCCGTCGACGCCGACACCGTTTCCGCCAATCTTTACACGGCCGGGATTCCGGACCCGGACCTGATGATCCGCACCAGCGGCGAGATGCGCTTGAGCAATTTTTTGCTCTGGCAACTGGCCTATGCGGAGTTGGCCGTCACACCGACCCTTTGGCCCGATTTCACTCGGGAGGAATACATCGGCATTCTGCGGGAGTACCAGACCCGAGAGCGCCGGTTCGGACAGATCTGATGGCCGCCGGATCCGCCATGCACCGCCAACGCATCCTCACCGCCCTCGTCGTTCTGCCCGCTCTGGTGGCCATCGTTCTGATCGGCGGGGGACTTTTTGACCTTCTCGTCGGATCCGCGGCAATCGTCGCCCTCTGGGAATTTTACCGCATGAGTCTGCCGGCATCCCCGCCGGTGCATCGCCAGCCCCTTGCCGTGATCGGCTTTCTCGCCGCCGGGCTCATCGTCGTCGCCGCGGCCGTGGCCGCCGACCGGATGGTGCTGGCCGT
>JBJKPT010000418.1:0-4904 GCA_046706045.1 Desulfobacterales bacterium | reverse complement strand
CGATGACCTTGATGGCCACCCGATCGGTGATGGAACGGATCTGGGACGGGTTGAGTTCCTGGTCGAAAACGATCAGGGTCACACCTTTTTGCAGGGCCAGGATGGAAAGTTCCTGGAGCTTTCCGATACCCATCAGGAAGCGGGGATCCGGATGCTTGCGCAGCTGGAGCATGGTGTCCTCGATCCGGATGCCCGCCGAGAGCGCCAGTTCCCGCAGTTCGGCCAGGCTGTCCATGGCCTCGCGCCGGGAAGCACCGGTGACGCTGACCAGCAGGGCGCGCTCGGCCGTATCGCCGGCGGAGCGGCGCAACCGCATCTGGGCCATTTCGGCTTCCAGGGCCAGGATCCGGTCCAGGCAGCCGATGTCCACGGCATGGGGGGCCAGGGGTGGAAGGACATCGTAGGGGGCCGCGTCCGCCCCGGAGGGCAGGATATGGGCCACGTGGATCCGGGCCGGCTGGCCTTCGGCGTCGAGGACGACGGCGGCCATGAGATCCAGGCGCAAAAGGGCCAGGTCGGTGAGGTCCTCGCGGGAAAGCCCCTCCTCGGAGAGGTGGGTGTGCACGCAACGCAATCCGCGCAACCGGCCCGGTGCGAGCCGGTATTCTTCCAGATTCGGGATGAGAATCGCCTGGGGGGTGCCGACGATGACGTGGGTGATTTTCCCCTGCCGGTCGATGAGCACGCCGATCTGGCGGCCCAGCTCCCCGGAAAGGGCGCCCACCTCCCGGGCAAGTTCCGGCGATATCAGGTCCGCCGGCGCGACGCGGCGCCGGTAGATGCGTTCCAGTCGTTTGAGGTGACTCGATTTGAGCCCGGTGAGGGTGCCGTATACCCGTGGCATGGTGTGAGGGTTCCGCTCTTTCGTGGATGGTGTTACCGACCGCGGATTTCCTCGGAGGCCGGATTCTCGAAACGGGTATACGCGTTGAGAAAGGTCAGGTGGACGGTTCCCACCGGTCCGTTTCGTTGTTTGGCGATGATCAGTTCCGCCGTTCCCCGGTTGGGGTTGTTTTCGTCCTTGTTGTAGACCTCGTCGCGGTAGATGAACATGACCACGTCGGCGTCCTGTTCGAGGGCCCCGGACTCGCGCAGGTCCGACAACTGGGGCCGCTTGTCGCTGCGTTCTTCGAGTTTGCGGTTCAACTGGGACAAGGCGACGACCGGCACGTTGAGCTCCTTGGCGAGCATTTTCAAGGAGCGCGAAATCTCCGAGATCTCCAGGTCCCGGCGTTCGAACGAGGTGTGGGACCGCATGAGTTGCAGGTAGTCGATGAAGATCAGGCCAAGGCCGTGATCCATTTTCAACCGGCGGGACTTGGCGCGGATGGTCATGGCGGAGATGTCCGGCGAGTCATCGATGTAGATGGGCGCCTGGCCGAGCACCCCGGCGGCATCGGTGAGCTTGACCCAGTCTTCCCGGCTGAAAAATCCGTTGCGCACCCGGGCCGAATCGATCCGGGCCTCGGAGCACAACAGGCGCATGGACAGCTGCTCTTTGGACATTTCCAGGGAAAAAATCGCCGTCGGCACCTTTCCGACCACCGCCGCCTGGCGCGCCACGTTCAGGGCGAGCGCGGTCTTGCCCATGCTCGGCCGGGCCGCCAGGATGAGCAGATCGGCCCCCTGGAGACCGGCGGTCATGTGATCGAGCTTCGCGAAGCCGGTGGGCACGCCCGTGATCAGCGCCTTGTTGCCCTGGCGCTCCTCGAGGGTATCGATGTTGGTCTCGATGATCTTGCCGATGGGATAGAAGGCCGGCCGGGCCTTGTTTTCCGAGATCTCGAAGATGGCGCTTTCGGCGTAATCGAGAACCCCGTTCACGTCGCCCTGGTCGCTTAAGCAGCGCTTGACGATGGCGTTGCTTTTTTCGATCAGGCGGCGCAGGTTCGCCTTGTCGGGGATGAACCGGGCGTAGTGCTGGGCGTTGACGGCCATCGGCACCGAATCGATCAGGTGGGCGAGGTAGGCGGCTCCGCCGATCGACTCCAGGTGGCCTTTTTCACGCAGGATGATCGTCAGGGTGACGAGGTCCGCGGGCTCGTTTTTCTCAAAGAGCGCGAGGACCCCCTCGTAGATCTTTTTGTGGGCGGTCTTGTAAAAATCTTCGGCCCCGAGGATCTCGACGATATCGAGCAGGGCATCGTTGTCGATGAGGATGGCGCTAAGGATCGACTCCTCGGCTTCGAGGCTTTGGGGTGGCAGATGGGAAAGAGCGGCATCGCTCTGGGTGTTGCGGGAGGTTTCGGCCATAGGTTCTCGCCATCCGGGTACCGCACGCGGCAAGGATTTTGCTGGGGGACCGGCGGCCCGGCATGGGCCGCCGGTCCCTTAAAGGCATCGATCCACCATGGGGGCCGAGCGCCCGGGGGGGCGCCGGCGGCCGGGGCCGTTATTCGGGGACGACCGTGACCTCGATTTCCGGTTCCACGCCCTTGTAGACGCGGATGGGGACCGAAAACGTGCCCAGCGTGCGGATCGGTTCCGCGAGGAGCACCATCCGTTTTTCCAATCCGATGCCTTTTTTCTCCAAGGCGTCGAGGATGTCGCGCACACCGATCGATCCGTAGATCCGGTCTTCATCGCTCACCTTGGCGGCGATGGTGCAGGTGACGCCCGTCAATTTCGCGGCCATCTCCTCGGCGAATGCTTTTTCTTTGGCGATCTGGAGTTCGACCCGCACCCGCTGTTGCTTCATGAGGGAGCGGTTTCCGGGGTTGGCAAGGAGCGCTTTTCCCTGGGGCAGGAGATAGTTGCGTGCGTATCCCTTGGCGACATTGACTTCGGCGCCGATGATGCCGAGGGACTCAATGGTCTCTTTGAGTATGACTCGCATGGAATCCTCCAGTGGTGCTCGTCGGTCTGCACCATCAGGGGCTGTACGGTTTTCTGAAGGGGTTATCCGCGATCGAACGTGCCGACGAAGGGCAACAGCGCGATGGTCCGGGCCCGTTTGATTTCATGGGTCAGCGCCCGCTGGTGTTTGGCGCATGTCCCCGAGATCCGGCGGGGAATGATTTTCCCGCGTTCGGTGATGAAATATTTCAGCTGCCGGACATCCTTGTAATTGATTTCAAGGCTGGCATCGGCACAGAATCGGCAGACTTTGCGGCGGCGAAAGAAACGACGTTTTTTGGCCATGATCAATCCTCCTCGGTGGTGTCGTCGGATTCCGGATTCTCATCGTCATCGGCGGCGGCCTTCTTCGGAGCATCGGAGGCGCTGGCAGCGGCAAGTTCTTTCTTTCGTGCCGCCTCTTGCTTTTCCGCCATGACTTTTTCGGGGTTGGTGTCCTTGTCGAGAACGACCGTCATGTATTTGAGGATGCGATCGTCGATCCGGAACGCCCGTTCGAGTTCGTCAACCACCGCACCCTCGCCGCAGTAATCGATGAGGTAATAGTGGCCGCGGTTTTTCTTCCGAATTTCGTAAGCCAGCCGCTTGGCGCCCCATTCGTCGATCTCCATCAGGATACCGCCTTGCCGGGGGATCACTTCGCGGATGCGATCCACGATCGGTCCCCGACCGTCTTCGGAAAGATCCGGGTCGAGGATGATCACCGTTTCATACCTTCGCATAATTCCTCCTTGTGGATATAGCCCCGACAAAGCGGAGCAAGGAAAGGGCGCATCTGCCCTGAAAACCCGTAAATGGCGGCAGCGATCGAACGGAAAAAGTCCCGCACTCCGTGCGAAATCGATCGTAAAACGTTACCTCATAGCCCCGGTCCACCTTCATTGTCAAGACTTAACCCCGTAGGACGCCGAAAGCGATAAAAAAAGGTCAGCCGATGCGGGCTAACCTGTTGGATATCTTCTGGTGGGCCGTCAGGGAATCGAACCCCGAACCTTCTGATTAAGAGTCAGCTGCTCTGCCAATTGAGCTAACGGCCCGCGGGTGGCGTGTCAAAATGTGGGGCGGGATGTAACAGCTTTGCCGTGGGTTGTCAAACCCTTTTCGTTTATCTTCTCCACGGCGGACGCTCGCGCCGCGGTTTCCGTCCTTTTTCGCGGCCCGTGCCCGGCCCGTGTTTGCCCCGGTCCGGATCGAGGAAAAAGCTCCCCGGGCCCGGCCGTTCCGGTGCCGGCGGTTTCTCGGCGGGGGCCGGTGCTTCCCTGGGCAGGGGCGGGCCGCTCAACACCGTTGCCGGCAGGGCCTCGGCCAGGTAGAGGCACTCGCCGTAGCGCCGGAAGGAGACGGTTTTTGCTTCGGGCTTGGCGGTGTGCACGGTGAGGATCACCGGTTCGGGATCGATCCGCCGGCCCAGGCGTTCGGCCAGGGTTGTCTCGGCGGTCAGAACGATGGGAGCCTCCTCCCCGTGACAGGCCAGCCCGCGGGCGGCCGCGTGGGGCCATGCCCGGCGCCGGATGGCCGTGTAAAGCAGCTTGGGTACGGCGGTCACGGCCACGGCCGAGGGCAGGTGGTCCCGGCAACGGGAACGGATGCGGGACGCTTCCAGCTCGAAGGGGGGATCCTTGAGGGTGAGCCGGATTTCATTCAGGTGCGCCATCCGGACATGGGGAAGGTCCTTTTCCTCGGAGAAGACCTTTAAAAGATCTTTGGACCGGATCCACCCCCCCGCGTCGGCCACGAGCCCGAATTCGTCCGGCCGTCGGCCGATCACATAATCGATGAACCGCGCGACCTGTTTTGGATCCTTGATTCCCGCCATGGCCACACCGTTATTGGAGGATAGAGGAATAAGGGATAAGGTTCAAGGTTCGGGATTCGGGGGACCGGGCAGTTCCGGGCGGACCATGATCACGGTTTCCTTCCGGATCTGGACGGTGCCCGGTTTTGCCCCGTGGGGCTTTGTCACGTACCGGGCGCGGGTGCACGCCACGGCGGTCTTTCCCCCTTGCCGGGCCTTGCTGTGCCAGGCGGCGATGGCCGCGGCGGCCCGG
>JBJKPT010000417.1:0-10881 GCA_046706045.1 Desulfobacterales bacterium | reverse complement strand
GGGTGGAGATGGTCATGCCGGGAGACAACATCACGATCACGGCGAAACTGATCACCGCGATCGCCATGGAAAAGGAACTGCGCTTTGCTGTCCGTGAAGGCGGCCGCACCGTCGGCGCCGGCGTGGTCAGCGAAATCATCGAGTAAGGGAAAGCATCGGACCATGATAATGAACACCAAGATCCGTATCCGGCTTAAGGCATACGATCACAAGCTGCTGGATCAATCCTCGTCGGACATCGTTGACACGGCAAACAAGACCGGGGCAAAGGTTGTCGGCCCCATTCCGCTGCCGACGCGCACCAATAAGTTCTGCGTGCTCCGATCGCCCCACGTGGACAAGAAATCGCGCGAGCAATTCGAAATGCGCACCCACAAACGATTGCTGGATATTCTCGAGCCGACCCAGCAAACCGTCGATGCCTTGATGAAGTTGGATCTTTCGCCCGGCGTCGATGTGGAAATCAAACTATAAGCGAAGGCAACGGTGAAGTGATGAGCAGAGGATTGATTGGAAAAAAACTGGGCATGACTGCCGTATTCGCTTCGGATGGAAGACATGTGCCGGTCACGGTGCTCGAGATGGGCCCTTGCGTGATCACGCAGATCAAGACCGCAGAGACCGACGGATACAACGCGTTGCAGCTTGGGTTTGGTGTAAAGAAGGCGATCAAAATGACGCGCCCCATGGAGGGCCATCTGGGAAAAAGCGGCGGTGGCCGGTTCCAATGGTTACGGGAGGTCCCCGTGGAAAACCCTTCGGACTTTTCGCTCGGCCAGTCCCTGTCCGTGGACCTTTTTAACGTGGGCGAGCGGGTCCACGTCATCGGCACGACCAAGGGACGCGGATTCGCCGGTGTGGTCAAGCGCCACAACAAAAAACGGGGCCGCAAGACGCACGGCAGCCATTCCTATCGCGCCCCCGGCTCGGTAGGCTCCAGCGCCTGGCCGTCGAGGGTCATGAAGGGAAAACACATGCCGGGCCATTATGGAAACGATCGGCGGACGGTGAAGAACCTTGAGATCGTCGATATCCGGCCGGCCGAGAACGTGATGTTGATCAAGGGGGCGGTTCCCGGCGCCGCGATGGGGCTGGTGATGATCCACAAGCCGCCGGTTGACTGATCCTCCGGCCGCCCACACCCGGCACAGTTTACGGATATCCGCGAAAATAGCCGCGCCATTGAGCAATGAGCGCGGCGTTTGGTGAGGAAGACCATGGCTGCAATAGATGTATTCAATACGAAAGCGGAAAAAGTATCGGAAACGGAACTTTCCGATGCGGTATTCAACGTACCGGTCAAATCCTGCGTGTTGCACGAGGTGGTGACGATGCAATTGGCCAATCGACGCGCCGGTACCGCTTCGGTCAAGCATCGCTCGGACGTCAATGCCAGTACGCGAAAGCTTTTCCGCCAGAAAGGGACGGGGCGGGCCCGGCGCGGTGATATCAAGTCGCCGCTGTTGCGCGGCGGTGGGTCCGTGTTCGGTCCGGATCCGCGCGACCATCATTACATGGTTCCGAAAAAGGTGCGGCGTTTGGCGTTGAAGATGGCCTTGAGCAGCAAATTGCAGGAAAAAGACCTCGTGGTGGTCGACGCCTTCGACCTCGACGCCGCCAAAACCAAAGGATTTGTCGGGATCCTGAAAACATTCGATATGGATAACGTGCTGATCGTTACCGGCGGCACGAATCGGCTCCTGGATCTTTGCTCCCGAAACGTGCCGGGCGTGAAAGTGCTTCGCTCCGAGGGGCTCAATGTCTACGATATCCTGAAATACAAGAAACTGGTGCTGCTTGAAGAATCGATCAAGCAGATCGAGGGGAGGCTTCGGGCATGATCGGCTATGATATCATTAAACGCCCGGTGATCACTGAAAAGACAACCGCGCAAAAGGAAGCGGCCAACCAGCTCTCCTTTGAAGTCGACCGACGCGCCAACCGGATCGAGATCAAGCGGGCCATCGAAGAAATCTTCAACGTCCGCATCCTCGATGTGCAAACCATGCAGGTAAGGGGCAAGTTCAAGCGCCGCGGCCGGATCCTGGGAAAGCGCAGGGACTGGAAGAAGGCTGTCGTGAAGCTTGCACCCGGCCAAAGCATCGAGTTTTTTGAAGGAGTATAAAGGGACAGATCATGGCTATCAGAAAGGTAAAACCGACTTCACCGGGGCGACGGTTTCAGGAGTACGATACCTTCGAAGAGATCTCGAAGAAGAAACCGGAGCGAAATCTGCTTGAAGCCCTTCACCCAACCGGTGGCCGGAATGTGAACGGTCGCGTGACGATTCGCCGTCGCGGCGGGGGGCACAAGCGCCAATACCGGGCGATTGATTTCAAGCGGGACAAGACCGGGATTCCGGCCACGGTCGCCGCCATCGAATACGACCCGAACCGAAGTGCCCGGATCGCGTTGCTCCATTATCGGGATGGCGAAAAGCGCTACATCCTGGCACCGGCCCAGCTCACCGTGGGCGACACGGTCATGGCGGGTCCGGAAGCCGATGTCAAACCGGGCAACACCTTGCCGTTGGCCAACATCCCCCTCGGGACCCAGATTCACAACATTGAGTTGCGGGCCGGTCAGGGAGCGAAGATGGTCCGAAGCGCCGGTGGATATGCGCAACTGATGGCCAAGGAGGCGCCGTACGCGCTGATCAAACTGCCGTCCGGCGAGGTCCGCATGGTCCTGCTCCAATGCAACGCGACCATCGGACAAATCGGAAACGTCATTCACGAAAACGTCTCCTTGGGAAAAGCGGGCCGGAAGCGTTGGCTTGGACGACGTCCCCGGGTGCGCGGAGTCGCCATGAACCCGGTCGATCATCCCATGGGCGGCGGCGAAGGCCGTTCTTCCGGCGGGCGCCATCCGTGCTCACCGTGGGGCATGCCGACCAAGGGCTACAAGACGCGGAACAAACGCAAGAGCAACCGCTTGATCGTGAAAAAGCGCACAAGCAAGTAATTATCGGGAGTTGATATGCCACGGTCGATTAAAAAAGGTCCGTTCATTGAACCGAAACTGTTGCAAAAGGTCGAGGTCGCGCAGGCATCTCGCAGCAATCGGGTCATCAAAACTTGGTCGCGGCGATCCATCATCATTCCCGAGATGGTCGGCCTCACCCTTGCCGTGCATAACGGCAAGAAGTTTGTTCCGGTATTTGTTTCCGAAGACATGGTCGGTCACAAGCTCGGCGAATTTTCACCGACCCGGACTTTTTACGGTCACGCCGGCGACAAAAAATCGAAAATGAAGAAGTAAACTGGGAGCAATCGGTATGTCTGGAAGAGAAGTCAAAGCCGTCCTGCGCTACGTTCGGGTATCCCCGCTGAAGGTCCGCCAGGTGATCGGTGCCGTGAAGGGAAAGCCGGTGGAACAGGGCCTCAATACGCTCAAGTTCATGCCGCAAAAATCCGCCGCGATCCTTCGGAAGGTTATTCACTCCGCCGTCGCCAACGCCGACCAGAACAACAGCATCGACGTCGATGCCCTGGTGATTCGCAATGTCGTTGCCGATCAGGGGCCTTCGCAGAAGCGGTTCCGCGCCCGTGCGCGCGGCAGAGGCGCCCGGGTTTTGAAACGGACATCTCACATCACGGTCACCCTGGCAGAAATAGTGTAACAAAGGGGGAACACCTTGGGCCAGAAAGTCAACCCGATCGGTTTAAGGCTTGGAATCGTCAAGACCTGGGAGTCGCGCTGGTATTCCGACAAACAGTACGCCGGCTATATCATCGAAGACCATAAAATCCGCAACTATTTGAAGAAAAAACTTTTTCATGCCGGCATTTCCCGCATTGAAATCGAACGTTCTTCCAAGCGGGTTCGGCTGCGGATCTACACATCCAGACCCGGCATCGTGATCGGCAAGAAAGGTGCGGAAATCGCTCAGCTTAAAAAAGAACTGGAGAAGATGGTCGATCACGAAGTGCTCATCGACATCCAGGAGATCCGGAAGCCGGAAATCGATGCCCAGCTGGTTGCCGAAAACATTGCCATGCAGATTGAACGCCGGGTCGCGTTTCGGCGTGCCATGAAACGCGGCATGCAATCGGCCATGCGGTTCGGCGCCGAAGGCGTCAAGGTAATCTGTGCCGGCCGGTTGGGAGGCGCGGAGATGGCCCGAACAGAACAGTACCGCGAGGGACGGGTGCCGTTGCATACCCTGCGCGCGGACATTGACTACGGCTTCACCGAAGCCCGAACGACCTACGGTGCCATTGGCGTGAAAGTGTTCATTTTCAAAGGCGAAATCCTCGGTAATCAGGACCCTCAGGCCGCCGTAAGCAAATAAGCGATAGGAGACGCTGACCATGCTGAGCCCCAAACGTGTAAAGTTTCGCAAACAACAAAAAGGCCGGATGCGGGGCCTGGCCCAACGCGGTTGCGATCTGAATTTCGGTGAATATGGGTTGCAGGCCGTCGAATGTGGACGGATCAGTTCCAAACAGATCGAAGCCGCCCGTATCGCCATGACCCGACACGTCAAACGTGGCGGTAAAATGTGGATCCGGATTTTTCCCGACATGCCCTTTACCCGTAAGCCGGCGGAAGTCCGGATGGGAAAAGGAAAAGGCGCACCCGAAGGGTGGGAGGCGATCATCCGTCCCGGCCGGATCCTTTACGAGATGGAAGGGGTTCCGCGTGAGCAGGCCAAAGAAGCCTTGCGTCTGGCATCCTACAAGCTGCCGATCAAGACGCGCTTTGTGGAGAGGAGCGGTTACTGATGAAGACGGATGATATAAAGGAATTAAGTGCCGATGAGCGTTCGCACAAACTGAACGAACTTAAGCAGGAACTGTTCAATCTGCGCTTTCAGCACGAAGTCGGCCAGCTCGAAAACAACCAGAAGATGAAACTGGTCAAGCGCGATATCGCTCGAATCAACACGCTGATTCGAGCGGCACAACTTCAATCAACGACCGATAAAGAATAGTATATACTGCCATGAAAGAGCGCTCAATTAAAAGACAGTTGGTCGGGACCGTCGTCAGCGACAAAATGCAGAAAAGCGTGACGGTGGCGGTCGAACGCCTCGTCAAGCATCGACTCTACAAAAAATACATTCGTCGGCGCGTGACCTTTGCGGTGCACGATGAACAGGACCATTGCCAGGTGGGGGACACGGTGCTGATTACGGAGTCCCGTCCGCTGAGCCGAACCAAACGATGGCGCGTCAGCAAGATCATCGAAAAAGCGGATTGATCCGAAGGGAACATAGACAATGATTCAGGCAGAAACCAGGTTGACGGTTGCAGACAACTCGGGAGCCAAGGAGCTGTACTGCATCAAGGTGTTGGGCGGATCCCGCAGGCGCTACGCCAGGATAGGGGACATCGTCGTGGTTTCCGTCAAGGAAGCGATCCCCAATGCCAAGGTGAAAAAAGGCGACGTGTTGAAAGCCGTCGTCGTTCGGACGAAAAAAGAAATCCGTCGTCCGGATGGATCCTACATCCGGTTTGATGACAATTCGGCAGTACTGATCAACAACGCCAAGGAACCCATCGGCACCCGTATCTTCGGGCCCGTTGCGAGGGAACTGCGTGCGAAGCGCTTCATGAAAATTATTTCGCTCGCTCCCGAGGTGCTGTAATCCGCGTGGCGGTTATTGGAGACGACCCGATGATACGAAGCAAATGTCACCTGAAAAAGGACGATAAAGTCAAGATCACCGTCGGTAAAGACAAGGGGAAAATCGGCAAGGTCTTGAGAATCGACCATAAGAAAAACCGCGTGCTGGTGGAAAATATCAACATCGTCAAGCGCCACGTTCGTCCCAGCGCCAAGACCGGGCAGGGAGGCATCATCGAAAGTGAAGCGACGATCGCTTGGTCCAATGTGATGCTGGTTTGCAGCAAGTGCATGGAAACAGGCCGGATCAAGATGAAACGCCTGGAAGACGGCAAGAAAGTCCGTGTTTGCCGCAAATGCGACGAGATGATCGACGCTTAACGGTCGTTGGAGGGACCAAATGGGAACCTTGCAAGAACAATACGATAAAGAAATCGTTCCCGCGCTCATGGAAAAGTTTCAGTACCGCAACATCATGCAGGTGCCGAAACTTGAAAAGATCGTTCTCAACATGGGCATGGGTGAAGCCATACAGAATGTCAAGCTGCTGGATTCGGCAGTCGAAGAAGTCATGCTCATCGCCGGCCAGAAACCGGTCATCACCCGGGCGCGCAAGTCCATTGCGGCATTCAAGCTTCGGGCCGGCATGCCCATCGGCTGCATGGTCACCTTGCGGCGCCATCGGATGTACGATTTCCTGACGAAACTGATCAATGTGGCCCTGCCGCGCGTGCGCGACTTTCGCGGCATCTCGCCCAAGGGCATGGACGGCCGGGGTAATTACAATCTCGGCATCAAGGAACACATCATTTTCCCGGAAATCGATTACGACAAAATCGACAAGATCAAGGGCATCAATATTTCGATCGTCACCACCGCCAAAACCGACGAGGAGGGCAGGGAACTGCTTCACCTCATGGGGATGCCTTTTCGGAACTAATCGATGCATTGGAAATCACCGCTGAATTGACCGGGTGGGATGTTTATTTAAGGAGGACCGTTTGGCTAAGAAATCCCTGATCAACAAGTCCATGCGCAAACCCAAGTTCGCCGTCCGGACATACAATCGATGCCCGATTTGCGGACGTTCGCGGGCGTTTCTACGCAAATTCGGTATCTGCCGGATCTGCTTCCGCACGATGGCATCGGAAGGAAAGCTGCCCGGCGTCGTTAAATCAAGTTGGTAGATCATGGCGGCTTTTTCCCGCACCCCGGTGGCGCATCGGGATGCCGGGCCGCCCGGTAAATGAATTTAAGGCCCCTGATCCGAAAACACATCAGGCAACGGAGAGTATCATGGCGATAACCGATTCCATCGCAGACATGTTGACGCGCATCCGCAACGCCGGAAAAGCAAAGTTCAGCAGTGTCGATATTCCGGGATCCACGATTAAAACCGAAATGGCCCGCGTTTTGAAGGAAGAAGGATTCATCCGGAATTACAAATTCGTTCAGGACGGCAAACAAGGCATCCTGCGCATTTACTTGAAGTACGGAAAAGGCCAGGTCAACACCATCGTGGGTATTGAGCGCGTCAGCAAACCCAGCCGGCGCATCTATCTTCGCGCGGGCGACGTCCGCCCGGTTTTAAACGGCATGGGGATGGCGATCTTGTCGACCTCCCAGGGAATCATGACGGACAAAACGGCCCGGGTAAAGAACATCGGTGGAGAGATTCTCTGCAACGTCTGGTAGAACAAGAGGTACGATATGTCTCGAGTTGGTAAAAAACCGATTTCGATTCCGGCGAAAACCACCATCTCCTATGCGAACCGCCGGATCACGGTCAAGGGCCCCAAGGGTGAATTGTCCCGGGAGCTTCATCCGGCGGTGGATCTGGCAATCGGCGGCAATGTCATCGCGGTTACCATGGTCGAAGAAAACCGGAAGAACCGTGCGCTGCAGGGACTTACGCGCAGCCTCATCGCCAATATGGTGACCGGTGTGGACAAGGGATTCGAACGGATCCTGGAAATCAACGGAATCGGCTACCGGGCCCAATTGAACGGCAAGAACATCACGTTGAGCCTGGGCTATTCGCATCCCATCGACTTCCCTTTGCCCAACGGCGTCTCTGCCGAGGTGGACAAGAACAATACCATTAAACTGAGAGGCATTGATCGGGAGCTGCTCGGTCACACGGCGGCTTCCATCCGGCGGCTCCGGCCACCGGAACCGTATAAGGGAAAAGGGATCAAATACGCGGAGGAGCACATTCAGCGCAAAGCCGGTAAGGCCGGTACCAAGTAACCGACCGAACGGCGGTCGCATGATTTCATTTCCGAGCCGAATGAGGTATCCATATGGACACGGCAGCATTTCGTAAAGAAGCCCGGTTGAAAAGGCAGAAGCGCATCCGGAAGAGAGTCGTCGGGTGCGTTGAGCGGCCGCGGCTCAGCGTGTTTCGCAGTGCAAAACACATCTATGCCCAGATTATCGACGACTCGCGAGGGGTGACCCTTGCATCGGCATCCAGCGTCGAAAAGAGTGTCAGAGAACAACCGAAATTCGAGAATAAAATCGCCCTTGCGGCCCATGTCGGCAAGTTGGTTGCCGAACGGGCCCGGGAAAAAGGGTTGGAGACGGTCGTGTTCGATCGCAATGGCTTTCTCTACCACGGCCGGATCAAGGCGGTCTCCGAAGGCGCCCGCAAAGCCGGGCTGAAATTCTAGAATACCTAAGCGCAGGTCGCACGAAGGAGGCATGCCTTGTTCAATCAAGAAACGGGTGAGCAGCAATTAATCGACAAGGTTGTCCACATCAACCGGGTTGCGAAGGTTGTGAAGGGCGGCCGACGGTTCAGCTTCAGTGCCATCGTGGTCGTGGGTGACGGCGATGGAAAAGTTGGCTTCGGTCTCGGCAAGGCCGGCGAAGTCCCGGAAGCGATTCGTAAAGGGGTCGAGAAGGCCAAAAAATCGATGGTATCCGTGCCGCTGATCAACGGCACCATCCCTTACGAAATCACGGGGCGTTTCGGCGCCGGCCGCGTGCTGCTGAAGCCCGCCATGCCGGGAACCGGCCTGATCGCCGGCGGAGCCGTGCGTGCGGTGCTGGAGGCCGCCGGTGTCCAGAACATCCTGACCAAATGCATGGGGTCCCACAATCCGCATAACGTGGTCAAGGCAACCCTTGCCGGATTGGCATCTCTGCAAAGTCGCGAGCAGGTCGCCGAACGGCGCGGCATTCGGGCCGAAGATATCTAGCGAGGTGGCAAACGATGGCAGGCAAGCTGAAAATCACATTGATCAAAAGCATGGTCGGAAGACCGGAGAAGCACCGCAGAGTCTTGCGCGGAATGGGACTGACAAGGGTTCACCGTACGGTTGAACTGGAAAACACCCCCGCCATCCGCGGCATGGTGCATAAGGTTTCACATCTGGTGAAGGCTGAGGAGATGGAGTGATGAAACTCAACGAACTATCGCCAGCCAAAGGCGCCCGGAAAGATCGCAAGCGGGTCGGCCGTGGTGTTGGCTCCGGGCACGGCAAAACGGCCTGCCGGGGCAGCAAAGGACAAAATGCCCGGTCGGGCGGCGGCGTGCGTCCCGGTTACGAAGGCGGCCAGATGCCCATCCACCGGCGGTTGCCCAAACGCGGATTTACCAATATTTTCAAAAAAGCGATCGCCGTCGTCAACATCGCCGATCTGGAGGGGTTTGGCAGCGGCAGCGTCGTGGATGAATCCGCTTTGGTTGCCGCTCGACTTGTCAAGGGCCCCAGGGACGCAATCAAGCTTCTCGGCAAGGGTGAAATCGATCGGCCGCTGACCGTCAAGATCGGCAATGTCAGCAAGAGCGCCAGAGAAAAAATCGAAGCGGCAGGCGGAAGCATAGAGGTCTTATAAATATGGTCGGCGGCGGTTTTCAGAACATCTTCAAGATCCCGGAACTCAAGCGGCGCGTGCTTTTTACCCTCGCGCTGTTGATTGTCTACCGCCTCGGCGTCCAGGTGCCGACACCGGGTATCGACCCTGTGGCGATGGCGGCCTTTTTCGCCAAGGCTCAAAACGGACTGTTGGGGATGTTCAACATGTTCTCCGGCGGCGCCTTGCAGCGGTTGTCGGTGTTCGCCCTGGGCATCATGCCTTACATCAGCGCGGCGATCATCATCGAATTGCTGACAGTGACGATCCCGCACCTGGAGCAGTTGAAGAAGGAAGGCGAGGCCGGCCACAAAAAGATCACGCAGTACACCCGGTACGGGACGATCCTGCTCAGCGTCATTCAAGGCTTTGGAATCGCCTTCGGGCTCGAGAAGATGACCGCCCCCGGCGGGGCGCCCATCGTGATCACATCCGGGTGGAGTTTTCGCCTGATGACCGTTTTGACGCTGACCGCCGGAACCGCCTTCCTCATGTGGCTGGGCGAGCAAATTACCGAACGGGGAATCGGAAACGGCATTTCGTTGATCATTTTCGCGGGCATCGTCGTACGGATGCCCTCGGCGATGGCCAACACCTACAGCCTGATATCCACGGGCGAAATGTCGATCTTTCTTTTTCTCATCCTGCTCGTTTTCATGGTACTGGTCGTGGCGTTGATTGTCTTTATCGAGATGGGCCAGCGGCGGATTCCGGTTCAGTATGCGAAACGGGTGGTGGGGCGGCGCATGTACGGCGGTCAGAGCACCCATTTGCCGTTGAAGATTAACACCTCCGGGGTTATTCCCCCGATTTTCGCCTCTTCGATCATGATGTTTCCCGCGACCATTGCAGGCTTCGTGACGATCCCGTGGATACAGAACATTATCGCGACGCTGCGGCCGGGCAATTTGCTGTATGAGTCGCTTTACGTCATCATGATCTTTTTCTTCTGCTACTTTTACACCGCCGTGACCTTCAACCCGGTCGATGTGGCGGATAACATGAAAAAGCAAGGGGGGTTTATCCCCGGTATTCGGCCGGGCAAACGGACGGCCGATTACATCGACCGGGTCTTGACACGCATCACATTGGGTGGTGCGATTTATGTCTCGGCCATTTGCGTACTGCCCAGCATTTTGATGACCCGGTTCAATATACCGTTTTATTTCGGCGGCACCGCATTATTGATCGTCGTCCAGGTGGCCATTGACACGATTGCGCAGATCGAGTCCCATATGCTGACCCGCCATTACGAGGGATTTCTCAAAAAAGGCAGCGGCAGGATACGTATGTAATCGCGCGGTTGTTCGCGATAACAACCGGGGGGTTCAAAGCAGCACGAGGGAGCACATGCCGAAGGAAGAGGCCATTCGAGTCGAGGGTACGGTTTTGGAAACGCTACCCAACGCCATGTTCAAAGTGGAGCTGGAAAACGGCCACCGGGTGCTT
>JBJKPT010000416.1:0-2679 GCA_046706045.1 Desulfobacterales bacterium | reverse complement strand
TGTACCAATTGGGCGGGGTCGAACCCGCCGAAAGTGGCCAGGGAAACGAACCCCGACGCGGCAAAGGTGGCGAATCGGATGCGGTGGGCGGTGCAGGTCTCTGCCACGGCCTCGATGATATCGGTATCGCTGGAAAGCGATCCCATGAGGCATCGCCCCGCGCGGTAGGTGTCCAAAAGAAATCCGGGATCCATATGGCGCCGTGTCCTGTTGCCGGTTAAGGGGCATCCCCTGCCCTCTTCCAGTGGCATCACCGTAACCCATTTGCCGTCGGTTCTCCAGAAAAGAATGCCCTTCCCGTTGCCGTCGGGTTTGACAATGCGGGACCCCTCCGTTATGAACCCGGAATCAATGCAACAACTGAAAATGGAAAATTAAGGAGAAGCCCTTCATGACCGATACTGAAAATCCCATGGCCCGGATCAACCCGACGCGGCTCAGCGCCAAGAGCCGGTTCCGTTTCAAATGCCATAAGGATATCGCGTGTTTTACCCAATGCTGCCGGGGTATCAACATCATTTTGACCCCTTGCGACATCATCCGGATGAAAAACCGGTTGGGGCTTTCCTCCGATGAGTTTCTTGCGATATACACGAAGCTTGAATTGCTGGAAAAAACAGATGTTCCGGTCGTCACCCTGAAGCTCCTCGACGATGCGGGGCAATCGTGTCCCTTTGTTCGCGATGCCGGCTGCCTGATCTACGCGGACCGGCCCACCGCCTGCCGGTATTACCCGGTGGGGATGGCATCCCTGGCCCATAAGGAGGGAGCCGACAACGATTTTTTCTTTTTCGTCAACGAGCCCCATTGCCGCGGATTCGAAGAGGATGCCGAATGGGACATCTCCACCTGGCGCGGAGACCAGGGGGTTGACACAAACGACGCGATCAATGCCGGCTGGACCGATCTGATCGTTTACAAACGGTCCTTTCCGCCCAACGTGAAATGGTCCGAGCAGGCCAAACAGATGTTTTTCATGGCCTGTTACAATATCGATGCATTTCGACGGTTCGTCTTTGAGAGCACCTTTCTCGATCGCTACGCGATTGACCCCGACCGGGTGGAAAAAATCCGCGGTGACGAGATCGAGTTGTTGCGCTTCGGGATGGAGTGGCTCAAGTTTCTGCTTTTCAAGCGGGGGGAGTTCAAGTTGACGGTCAAAGGATAGAACCCGTTCACGGTCTCCGATGGGACAAACATGCCGCGGCCCGAAAGACCGCGGCATGTTTATTTGTCGGCGTTGCCTCGACCGCTTCCGCAACAACGCAAATGGTGCCGATCCAAGGATGGACACCAGGCAACGGCGTCGGTGGTTCAACGGCGGGAGAGAACACAGGCCGAGCCACGGGAGCCCGATTCCGGAAAGGACGGGTCAGTAGGATTCATATGCCAGCGCCGTCTCCGATGGATCTTTCAGACGGTGGGAAATGTCGACCCCGAAAAAATCGGCAACCGGTTTCAGGATTTCCGGATGGGTGGCATGGGTCTTCCGCGCGGCCCCGACGACCGCTTCAAACCCCTTTTTCGTCATCCGGCCCAGGGGCTGGCGGCAACCTCCCGAAGGCATTCCCAGAACGGCCATCAAGGTTTTCAACGCCAGGGGGTTTCGTGCCCGGCAGATCACCTCGCCGTAAGGGGTGGCTTCGCGGGTCTTGACCGTGACCAGGTCAAAGAGCGGCGTCAGGGCCTCGGCCATTCGCCGGCCGGCTTCGATATCGCCGTCGAGCAGATACCGGGTCATTTCTACCGTCGCCGCGGGGACCACGTTGCTCAATACCGAAATGACACCGGCCGCCCGGATGTCCGGATCCGTCATCATCGTCAAGGTGAGGGCGTCGTCGCCGGAAAGGATCGTAAAGTCGGGTCCACAACAGGCCCGGGTGCGTTTCATGTTCTCGAGATTGCCGGTGGCTTCCTTGACCGTTGTCACGTTGGCGCAGGTGCGGTGAAGAATGGGCAGGTCTTCGGGCAGCAGTTGGGCACCGGTTCGTCCGGGAATGACGTAAGGGATGACCTCCACATCCGGAACGGCCCGGGCCACGGGTGCCATGTATTCCCGCCGGATTTCGAGACTGCTCGGACCGTTGTAGTAGGGGTCCACCAGGAGCACGGCGTCGACTCCGATCCCGGCGGCATGGCGGGCCGCGGCAAGGGCCTCGTGGGTGTTGTTGCTCCCGGCTCCGGCGATGACCAGGCACCGACGGTTGACCGTCTCGGTCACCGTCTCGACGACCTTGTTGTGTTCGTTCCAGGTAAGGGTTGGGCTTTCACCGGTGGTGCCGACGGCAAGAATCCCCGTGATGCCGTTTTCGATCTGAAATTCGACCAGCTGCGCAAGACCCGCGTAATCCACCGCATCGCCTTGAAACGGCGTGGCAATGGCCGTATAGCATCCGGCTTTCATTTCAATCTCCCTTCGCGTTTTTGAAACCGATGAAAATGAAGGTAAAAAAAGGGGGTCCCCCTGTCAAGAAAAAAGGGATCTCGCCCTCGGCGCGGTACCCAACGGCACCGAGGGCGAGGTGAAAAGATCTCCCGGGGTTTTTCCTTGACATCCAGTGGCGCCCATAATAGCCAAAAAAATTTTGCGATCCCGAATTTGTCCGGAGACGAGGTGACATATGGCCCATCAGACCGATCTTCCGCAAAACGTCGACGAATACATTGCCCGTTGTCAGG
>JBJKPT010000415.1:0-5024 GCA_046706045.1 Desulfobacterales bacterium | reverse complement strand
TCGTATACACCGGGCGCCTGGACCAGTTCTTTTTCTGCAAGCATGCGTTTCAACATCCGTCGTTTCATGTATCGCTCCTATGAATAGTAGTCCGGCGGCATGGTAAGACGTTCGATCTGATCGGGATCATGCCCGAAAAGTATCCTGACGGAGGGATGTTCCTCCGTAAACCGTCTCAATTTAGCAAGGCTTTCCAGGGCCATCGCGTACTCTCCCTTCGGAGGAATTCCCTCGTCCAGGTTGACCCGGCGATGGGCCGCATCGAAGGTGAGAAGGAGCGGCCCCTTTTTCATATTGAAAAGCACGGACACGTGCCCCGGGGTGTGCCCCGGCGTCCTGAGCACGAAGATGCTCCCGTCCCCGAAAAGATCGCATACGTTATCGAATGGAGAAAGCGGGCCGGAATAGGAAAGGGGGGTGATGGTAAAGCCCTGAAGGTGCTTCCCGATGTATCCCTTGAACAGGCCGAAAAAAGAACGGGCGATCTTCAGCTCTTCGGCGTCGGCATACACCACGGGACGGGCGCCCGTTGGCAAGGCCGGCAGTCCCCCGGGATGATCGAGGTGCAAATGGGAAAGCACCACGAACGCGATATCTCCCGGCGATACGCCCAAGGCCTTCAACCGGCTTGCCGTATCCATTCCCGGCGATGTGCGGACCTTCACGGCCCTGCCAAGAAGCCATCCGAAATTTCCGCGCGGCGAATGCGCAAACGAGGCATCCAGCCCGGTATCGAAAAGTCCGTACCCTTTTTCAGGATGCTCCACCAGGAACGCCAGGACCGGGTTGAACCGGTCGTCCCGCGGCTCCGATTTAAACGCCGGGCTTTTCTTATTGAAGTGGATGTTGCCCGCCATATGGATATCCCCCGTGTGGAACACGAAGAGCTTTAACGGGACGGGATGCTTCAGGTATTCATTCCAGGAGTTCATCGCACTTCCTTCTTAGTGTTTTCCCAGGGCTTTCAGCATTTCCAGCATTCCGCCTTTTTCCACGATATCCAGAATTTCCGGGGAGAGCGGATCCCCCTGAAGCACGGCCCCGCCTTTCAGGTTCTCGACCCGCGCCTCCCTGAACGCCACCCGGGCGTGGTCTCCATCCGAAAAAATACCGGCAACGCCGCCGCACATCACAACGGGAAGGCCTATGGCAATCGCGTTCCGGAAAAAGATCCGGGCGAAGGATTCGGCGACGATGCAGCCGATCCCCAGGTTCTGCAGCGCCGCCGGCGCGTTTTCCCGGCTGGAGCCGCACCCGAAATTTCCGCCGGCCACGATGATATCACCCTTGCGAACGCCTTCGACAAAGCCCGGCCGGATGCTTTCGAACACGTGTTTCACCACCTCGTCCATCGGGGCGTCCAGATATTGTCCCGGCACGATGAGGTCGGTATCGATATTGTTCCCGAATTTCCACACCCTGCCTTTCACTTCATCCATCCCGGCACTCTTCATCCCTGAATCTCCCGGGGATCGGTGATCTTCCCCCTGATTGCGGACGCTGCCACGATGGCGGGCGATGCCAGGTACACTTCGGCTTGGTCGCTTCCCATGCGTCCCCTGAAGTTCCGGTTGGTGCTCGATATGCATCGCTCCCCGGCCGCGAGGAGCCCCCCGTGCGAACCGAAACAGGGGCCGCACCCCGCGTTCAGGATCACCGCACCGGCGGCGATGAGCGTCGAAAGGGTTCCGTCGGCCGATGCCTTCCGGTACACATCCCATGAGGCGGGGATCACAAGCATGCGGACACGGTCGTCGATTTTTCGACCTTTCAGGATGCTTGCGGCCGTATGCAGGTCCTCCAGGCGGCCGTTGGTGCAGGACCCCAGTATCGCCTGGTCTATTTTCACATCATCGAGTGCCGATACCGGTTTAACATTATCCACCGTATGCGGCAGCGCCACCTGCGGCTCCACGGCGGAGACGTCCAGTTCGATGGTCCTTTCGTAGTTCGCATGTTCATCGGGACACATCCCGGGTACGGCTTCGGCCCTATTGCCGTGCAGGTAGGCCGCCGCCTTTTCATCTGCGGCGAAAAGTCCGAACTTGGCCCCTATCTCGACGGACATATTGCTCATGGTCATTCGTTCATCCACGCTCATGGCCTGCGCCGCCGGGCCGCAGAATTCCACCGATTTATACTGCGCAACCTCGGCGGAATGGTCGCCCGCGATCTTTAGGATCAAGTCCTTGGAGCAGACGGGAGGTTTCAGTTTTCCAATGAGAACAAACCGGATGGTTTCCGGAACCCGAAACCATAGCGTTCCCGTGGCCAAGGCATAGGCCATCTCCGAAAAACCGATGCCGGCGGCCGCAGCACCCAGCGCGCCGTAGGTGCACGTATGCGAATCCGTTCCGACAATGAGATCCCCGGGAACAACGTGTCCCTTTTCCATCATCACCTGGTGCGCGATCCCGCCCCGTTCGCCGTAATAATGGGTGATCCCCAGCTTTTGCACGCCGCTCCGTACCAGCTGATGAATGGATGCCGCACGCTGGGTGGGGGCCGGCACATAGTGATCGAGAAAAACATACACCCTGTCCGGATGGGGAATTCCCGTGATCCCCGCGGAAGCCAGGTTCAAATACACGGCGGCAAAGGCTTCATGACACATGAATGCATCGATATTTGCCGTGATGTATA
The DNA here is from genome assembly GCA_046706045.1 of Desulfobacterales bacterium. Classification (GTDB taxonomy): domain Bacteria; phylum Desulfobacterota; class Desulfobacteria; order Desulfobacterales; family JBDRRP01; genus JBJKPT01. Next base: position 2,381 of record JBJKPT010000415.1, on the reverse strand, counting down.
CCCCCGGCTTCACAGAGATCCTGCCGGAAGCCCTGGCGAGGATTTTCTCTGCAATGGTCATCGGCATACGGCGTCCTCCGAAATAAAGATTCCCGACCCAGTGGCCCAGATTGTGGAAAAGCCTGAAAAGGATCGGTCGCTACGTGTTTTTACGGAACAAGCCATCTTTCAAGATTATCTTCAAAAGATCGAAAAGCTTTTCCGGATTGATGTCCGCGATCTCCAGCCGTTTTTCTTTGCTCGCATGGGTAAAAATTCCCTTGTTGATCGCCGACATGAGATGCGCCAGCAGGGAAGGATCGACATCCAGTATCACGCCGTTATCCCTTGCCTTGTTGATCACCACGATAACTTCATCGAACATCGCCCGGGTCCGGTCATTCACGCGATCGATGAGCTCGTCGGGGATCGCGCCCTCAAATTCACCGGAATCGAGCATCCAGTAAAGCCGCATGAATTTTTCGTTTTTCCGGGTGAACCGGAACAGCGTGGCGAGGGTATCCATTACCAAACGGTCCGGGGGAACGGACTTGCCGGCGGTTTTGGAAATCTCCACGCTCAGATGATGAAGGTAGTCATCGAACATCCCAACATACAGCGCGATCTTAGACGGGAAATATTTGTAAAGGGTCCGCTTGGTCACTCCGGCCCGTTCGGCGATCTCATCCGTCGTCGTTGCGCTGAATCCCTTTTTCAGAAATACTTCCTCTGCGGTCCGGAGTATCCGGTTTCTGTTGGCCCGTTTCCGGCTTTCCCGTCTCGACGCCACCGGCGTATTCGCTCCTGTGGGATCCTTTGGATCCATGGCATATTACCTCGAAACCCCATTCGGGTGACGGCAAAAAACATTATCCCATCTTGCTTGTCTTTGCGTCCGTCTACGGCGTTCCATCCACCGGCACACATTCCCAATGCGCACCGGCGACTGCGCCCTGCAGGCAGACCCAAATCCGGCGTCATCTTGTGGAATTATTTTTTGCCGGCACCCCAACCGGCCTACCGCTGCCGCTTATTTTTCGACTCTCGGATCGGGCCGCAGGCCCTTGGGATAATCGGCCGGATATCCGTAATGCCGTTTGTAGACCTCGCTTGCGTAAAAGGTCTCATCCAGCCAGGCCGAATCGTTGTAGCTTTTGAACAGCTCTATTTTCCCGTCGTCGTTGATCTTGGCGCTCTGCACGATATAGACGTCGAGATATCGCTTTGTCCCGTCCGGGTTGTTGTAATAATGAAGCTCGTGCATCATGAAATCCGCCGCATTGCCCTCGGTGTAGACCTTGGTGAAGTTGAACGCGTTGAGCGACCAGAGGCTTAGCAGGTCGTTCAACCAGTTTTTAAACCCCTGGCCGTTGGTTCCCGAATATTCTCCGGCATAGGGAAGGACATCCACGTTGGATTTGAAAACGACCTCCACGTTGTCGGCCAGCCGTGAATAAAAATCATCCCACTGTCCGAAACCGTAATAGGCGATTCCGAACACGACGTACGCATCGGATACCAAGGCGCCCGCTTTCAACGGGAAATCCTGTTTAAACGGGGTGTGGGGAACGGCCTCCCGTACGTCCCTGAACGTGCCGTTCTTCGTATTGACCGCTTTAAGAAATGTCGCGGTATCGAAATAAAGTTTCAGGTCTCTTATTTTTCCCTCCATGTCGATATCCATGAAGAGCAGAAGCTCAAACTCGTACCGTGAACCCGATTCCTTGAACCGCAGCTCCATCAGGTAATGTGCATCGGCACTGAATCCATCGACAATTATATACTGTTTTTCCAGTTTGAGCACTTCGACGGCATTGAAAAATTTCTGGAAATGATCCTTGAGGAGCAATACGCCCTGGATGGATCCGAAAAGCGGGTTCTGTTCGATGAAACCGGGGAACTGGAACGTGGGGCATTGAGCGAACAGATTTTCGACCATTGCCTGCTGATCCTCCGGGGCGGGATTTCTGAGCCCGTAAATGGCCTTGATATTTTCCTCTACCGTCTGGCGTATCCATTCTTTATCCATCGCTTGATCCTCCCTTTGGTTTGATGCACGGTGCATCATTCATTATGCCGTGTTGCGGACCTTGTTCCGGAACATTTTTACAAGCTTTCGCTGCCACCAGAAATTGAGGGCGGGAAGTATCCTGAAGAGCCACCATGGGATCAGGTCGTACCAGGGAAACGCGATAAGCCCCTTGTTCTTGCGCACGCCCCGCAGCATTATGTCGGCGGTTTTTGCCGGGGTCATCTGCTTCAGGATGTAGGAATTGAACACGTTCCTGTCCCCTTTTAGGATCGTGTAGGTATTTCGCACTTCCGTGTCCACCGATCCGGGACAGGCAACGGTGATCTGAACCCCCAGATCCCGGGCTTCGGGTCGAAGCGCCAGGCTTAAT
>JBJKPT010000414.1:0-5161 GCA_046706045.1 Desulfobacterales bacterium | reverse complement strand
AAGTTGCAAATCCGGGGGAACCACGTCGAGATCGCAACTCATGGGGGTCTCGGCCAGGTGCGCGAACGCCGCGGTCAAGGACGTTTTCCCCGTGCCGCCTTTTCCGCTGATCACCAGGATTTCATGCATGGCCCACCGTCCCGGCAACCATGCCCGCCGATTTGATCGATTCGGCCAGTTCCATGAAACACGCCTCAAGCCGGGAGGAGACGGCCGCGACGATCCGGCTCTGGGAATAGGCCGTGGCGATCTCGCGGTCATAGGGAATCTCCGACCAGATGGGCAGTTCCGTGGACCGGCAGAAATCGTATACCCTGTCATCGCCCAGGCCGGCACGGTTGACGACGACCCCCATGGGTTTGTTCAAGGGGAGAAAGGCTTCGCGGGCGAGACGCAGGTCGTACACGCCGAACGGGGTCGGCTCGGTCACCAGGACGATCACATCCGCGTCCATGACGGCGTTGACGGCCGGACAACTCACCCCGGGCGGGGCATCGATGATCACATCGAGGGATGGTTCCGGAAAAACAATCCCAAGCTTGTGTTTGACCGCGCGCATCAACGGCGGGCTCATGGCCTCCCCGACCCGGGAACGCCCCATGATAAATCCGGCCTCGGCGGCATGCCCCCACACGATGTCGCCCAGCTCGCGCCGCCCCGGCGACAACGCTTTCTCCGGGCAAACGGCCAGGCAGCCGCCGCATCCATGGCACATGTCCTGGAAGGTCAGGAGGACATCGCCCAAGATGCTGATGGCCTTGAACTGGCACAGATCCGCACAGGCCCGGCACCGGGTGCATTTGCTTTCGTCGGCCACCGGCACTTCGATATGGGCCTTTTCCTGCCCTTCGATCCGGGGTTTCAGAAAAAGATGAAGGTTCGGTTCCTCCACGTCCAGATCCATGGCGACCACCGGCCGGTTCCATACCGATGTCAAAGAGGCCGACACCGTGGTTTTGCCGGTGCCGCCCTTTCCGCTGGCAATGGCGACGATCATCGGCCGTGGCCCATCCGGTTGGGGGTCCCGGCCCATTCCACATTGCCGGCGTTGTACCGCTCGACGGCCTGGCGAACCGTCATGTTTTCCAGATTCTGCGCCACCTGGATGCCGGCCGCCTGCAACGCCATGAATGCCTTGGGGCCCACGTAGCCGGTTAACAGGGCCTTGGCCCCGGTCCTGGCGATATTCTCCGCTGCCTGGATGCCGGCACCCTGGGCCATGGCCTGGCTGGCGCCGTTATCCACGTATTCGTACTCGAGCGTTTTGGGATCGACCACGATAAAGCCACCCGCCCGTCCGAAACGGGGGTCCAAGGTATCGTCCAACGTCGGTCCTTCGCTGGTGATGGCGATTTTTCCCATTTTGTGCTCCTTTACGGCATTGTGTCCGGGTCCGTGAACCGCCGTTCCCGAAACCCGCACCGGATTGCCTATCGGCCGGTTTGCGTCCATCGGCCCATCGGAACCATCGGCATAATGAGCATATGGTCATAACTTGTTTAGACTCGAATCCGCCCGTTGTCAAACAAAAAGAGCAAATGCTCATAAAAAAACCGGTTGGGCAACCCGGAAATCGCACCGGGCGGCGGGGTCTCTTTTCGGTTTCTTGTAATGAAATGATTTTATGGGATATTTAAATCGCACTGGAATGGGAAATCCTCCATGTTTTTTATTGAGAACGTTCATCGTCGTTTTTCCTCCTTTAAAAATGGCCGAACCAGCCCCGCCGTGCCATCCACTTGGTGATTTCCAGTACCGGCGAGACCGAAAACGCCAGAGTGATGATGATGAGCCAGTCGGTTGCCGAGAGGCCGACGGTGCCGAAGGGCGCATGAAGTGCGGGGATGTAGACGACGGCGGCCAAAAGCAGCAGTTCCCAGGCGATCGCGAGATTCAGCCACGTGTTGGCAAAGGGTCGATGGATCACCGAGAGCCGATCGGAGCGGAAATTGTACGCCTTGAAAAATTGGATCAGCACCAGAGAGGCGAAGGTCATGGTCATGGCCTCGCGGATGCCCCGGCCGGAATGGCATGCCCAGGCAAAGAGACCGACGTTTGCAAGGGTTGACCAGGCCCCTCCCGCGCCGATGAGGGCCACGACCGGCCGGGTGAAGATGCCGCTGCCCGGGTTGCGGGGGGCGCGGCGCATGAGGTCGGGTTCGGGCGGGTCCACGGCCAAAGCCAGGGCGGGCAGGCCGTCGGTCGCGAGATTGACGTAGAGGATCTGGACGGCGGTTAACGGAATCGGCATCCCGAGCAGGGACGCCCCCGCCACCAGGCCGATCTCGCCGAGATTGGAGGAGAGAAGATACATCAGGTATTTCTTGATGTTTTCGAAAATCCCCCGGCCTTCCTCCACGGCGGCCACGATCGAGGCGAAATTGTCATCGGTGAGGGTCACGGCGGCGGCTTCCTTGGTGACATCCGTGCCGGTAATCCCCATGGCAACCCCGATATCCGCTTTTTTTACCGCGGGCGCGTCGTTGACGCCGTCGCCGGTCATGGCGACGACGTGCCCCTTCCTCTGCAGGGCCGTGACCACGCGGAGCTTGTGCTCCGGAGACACCCGGGCATACACCTCGATCGCTTCGACCTCGCGGTCAAATTCGGCATCGCCCATCGCGTCGAGTTCCTCGCCGGTGAGGACACGGCCCGTGGTGAGAAGTCCGAGTCCGCCGGCCACGGCCCGGGCCGTCAAGGGATGATCGCCGGTGATCATCACCGGCCGGATGCCGGCCTGGATGCAGGTGCGAATCGCGGCTCCGGCTTCGGCCCGCGGGGGATCGATCATTCCCACGAGCCCGAGAAAAGTCATCTCCTTTCCGGCGCTTTCAAGCACCGCGTCGGATTTTACGGCCACGGCCAGGACCCGGAGGGCTCCTGCCGCCATCCCGCGGGCCGCCGCGATGGCCGCCTCCCGATCCTTTTCTCCAAAAGGTATCGCTTTCTCAGCCGTCATCTGGCGGGTGCAGGCGCCGATGATGATTTCGGAAGCTCCCTTGGAACAGGCGATCACGGCATCGGGGCCGCGGCAAAGCGTGGTCATGCGTTTGGTTTCGGAAGAAAAGGGGATTTCATCCACGCGGGGAAACCGCGCGTCGAGGTCGGGTTTCTCAATCCCGGCCTTGGCGGCCGCCACCACCAGGGCGCCTTCGGTGGGATCTCCCCGGACCAGCCACCGGCCTTCCGGTTCGCTCCAGGCGAAGCGCGCGTCCGAGGCAAGCACCGCGGCTTCAAACAATCGTTTGACCGGATCGGAAGGCGTCGTTGCGACCCCCGCCCGCAGGAATCGGCCGTGAGGGGCGTAACCGGCCCCGGTGACGTCGATTACTTCGCCGGCGACGAAGATCTTTTGTACCGTCATTTCATCTTTTGTCAGGGTCCCGGTCTTGTCGGAGCAGATCACCGTGGTGCTGCCCAGGGTCTCGACGGCGGCCAGGCGGCGCATGAGCGCATGGCGCTTGACCATCCGCCGCACGCCGAGGGCGAGCGAGATGGTGACAACGGCCGGCAGGGCCTCGGGAACGGCCGCCACGGCAAGGGCGATTCCGAAGACGAGCATCGGAAGGAAGGGAAGCCCACGGAACAGGCCGAGGCCCACGACGGCCGCGACGATGACCAGGATGATCCGTGCGAGGTTCCGACCGACCCGATCCAGGTTTTCCTGCAGGGGGGTCTTCCCGGTTTCGATGCCCTGAAGCATCCGGGCGATTTTTCCGAACTCGGTGGCCATGCCCGTGGCGACGACCACGGCGCGACCCCGGCCGTGGGTCGCGGCCGTGCCGGCATAGGCCATGTTGTTCCGGTCTCCCAACGCGAGATCGGCCCGGTCGAGGACCGCCGCCCGCTTTTCGACCGGAACCGATTCGCCCGTCAAGGACGCCTCGTCGATCCGGAGATGGACGGTTTCGATCAGGCGCAGATCGGCCGGAATTTTATCGCCCGCCGCCAGGACCACCACTTCCCCGGGAACCAGATTCCGGGCCGGCACGCCTTTTTCTTCACCGTCCCGCAGCACCCGGGCCGTGGGTGCCGCCAGACGGTTTAAGGCTTCGATGGCGCGCTCGGCACGGTATTCCTGCACAAAGCCGAGGAGCACGGCAAAGAGCACGATCGCGGCGATGGCCGCGGCCTCGATCGCATCGCCGAGAAATGCCGAGAACACCGTGGCGAAAAGAAGAATGACGATCAACACGTTCTTGAACTGTGCGAAGAAAATCGCCCACGGCGAAACGGTGCGGCCCGCCTGCAATTCGTTGGGGCCGTGGGCGGAAAGGCGACGGGCCGCCTCGTCACCGGTCAGCCCGGCAGGCGATGATGCCAATCGGAGGAAGATCTCCTCCGCGGGCAGGCTATGCCAGGGGGGAGGCGATTGCGGAAGCGGTGGGGGCATGGTGTTTTTCCCGATTCGTTCCAACGCAGACGACCGCGGGAATGCATTTATTTATACCACGAACCGTGGTAGAAACCGTCATGGCCGAGGCGTTTTGGTTCGTGCCCCGACGGAAAGCGCTTCTTTGGGCCCGGTATGGCGTTCCCGGGATTTCGCGATCCTCGACAGGAGTCCACCACACCCATGGTCAGAAAATTCCTGCGGCCTTGTCTCCGGATAAAACCGGCAGTCTTCGTTCGGACACGATGTAAGCCATAAACCGGCATATGTCCAATGCAACGTTTTTGTGGGAATGAGCGCCTGGCGTTGTTTCTGTTCGCCTGTTTTTATGCCAAGGATTCGTGGGCTTGTTCCATGGAAAAGGTTTCCAATGGGCAAAAGACGTTTTTTGTATTTATTGTTGACGATTCTTATGTTCATCGTCTTTTTTGGCGGCTGGTATGCCACGGATTATCTTGTCGACCAGGCCCGGCAGGAAATCATCGGGGAAAGCCGGGCTTCAATATTGACCCTGTCGGTCTATGTGTCCTCTGTTCTCTCGCACATCGAAGGGGCCGTTAAATCCCTGGCCGGGTCACCCGGGATCGCCCCTGCGCTGCTCACCAAGGGGGGGCCGGCCATCGAACGTGCCAATCGCACGCTGGACCGGTACAATTCCTCGATGAACGCTTCCGTGTCCTACCTGATGAATGCCGGAGGCATGACCCTGGCATCCTCAAACCGCAACGATCCGGACAGCTTTGTGGGAAAGTCCTATGGTTTTCGTCC
>JBJKPT010000413.1:0-2354 GCA_046706045.1 Desulfobacterales bacterium | reverse complement strand
ATCCAGGGCCGGGCCACGGCGAGCCGGCCCAGGGCCACGCCGTCGCAGCCCGTTTCCGAGAGCATCCGCGCGCAGTCGTCGCGATCGAAGACATCCCCGTTTCCAAAGACCGGAATGCTTACCGCCGATTTGACCCGCCCGATGTATTCCCACCGGGGCGGACGGGTCCGACGGTCCGGGGCGTCGCGCGGGTGAAAGGTCAAGGCGTCGGCGCCGGCATCGGCGAATTGGCGGGCGAGCGTGACGGCCAACGCGGGATCGTCGCGCCACCCGGTGCGGTATTTGACGAACACGGGAATTCCCACCGCGGCGCGGACCGCGGAGACGATGGCGACGGCCTTCTCCGGCGTTTTCAGCAACTCGGCGCCGCAACCGTGCCGGCAGACCACCGCCACCGAACACCCGAAATTGATGTCCACGCCGAAATAGCCCTGGGCTTCGATCCGGCGGGCCGCGGCGGCCATCGTCTCGGCCGTGTCCCCGAAGATCTTGCAGACGAGATACGGCCGCTCCTCGGGCCGCCACAGGGCGCCGGCCGCGGTGACCCGGGCCCCCTGGCCCACGGCCCGGGAGCTGCTCATCTCGGAAAAGAGCAGCCCGAACCCGCCGTAGCCGGCCACCAGTTCCCGGAAGGCCACGTTTCCCAGCTTGGACAGCGGCGCCAGCGCCAGCCGGCCGGGGATCACCCGGTTGCCCACGGAAAGGGGCCGGGTCAATCGTTTGCCCAATGCGTCGGCCATGATCGGTAGGGTCCTTTAAAACGTTGGCATTCGGTCCGTCGCATCCCCCCTTGCGGAAGTCCCGTGGGAAACAACGCACCGTTATCATGCCCCGGGCGGTTCGGTCACGCGTTGGCAATCCCATGCCGTCACGGGCAGTTCGGGAGCCCCCCATTCCTTCGCGTGAAAAAGCCGTGACCGCGGCCCGCCTTTGGTGATAGGTAGTGTCCGTCCCAAAATGGCCCTTTTACGCGATTTTTGAATCCTCTCACGTACGATCCGCCTTCTGGATGCATGGTTTCTTCGCCGATCAAATTCCGGCCCCTCGTTGCCGTCCTTGTCCTGGTTTCGGCATTGTTTTTCGTGGGCATGCACCGGTTGACCATCGACACGGACATCGTCCACAGCCTGCCGAACCAGTACCCCGTGATCGCCGACGCCGTCGACATCTTCCGGCACCACCCGATCCAGGACCAGCTTACCATCGATATCGGCCTGAAGTCACCGGATCGCGACCGCCTCGTCGCCTGCGCCGATTTCGTGGAAAAACGCATGAAGGATTCCGGGCTGTTTCGCGAGGTCGGCATGGCGCGTTACCAGCGCCTGGTGCCGGAACTGGTGGTGCACGTGGTGGATCATCTGCCGGATCTTTTCACCGCGGAAGAGCTCAACCGCGCCGTGGCCCCCCGGTTGACCCCGGACGCCGTGGACGGACGGCTCGCCGCCATCCGGCAGCGCCTCTCCGGCCTGGAAGGCATCGGCCAGGCGGAGATGTTTGCCAAGGATCCCCTGGGGCTTCGGGAGATCGCCCTTTCCCGGTTGAGCGCTCTCGCGCCGACCCGGACCGGCGAAATCTACCGCGGGAAGCTCATCTCCCCGGACGGTCGGCACGTCCTGGTGATCGCCCGGCCCAAGGCTTCGGGAACGGATACGGCTGCTGCCCGGGTGCTGACCGCCCTGCTCCACAAGGTCTCGGGGGAGATGGAACGCACCGTCGTCCGGCCGGACAACCCGGCGACCTTGACGCCCATGGGCGCCTACCGGGCCGCCCTGGACAACGAACTGATCGTCCGCCACGACGTGAAGCGCGCCGTGGTGTTTGCCACCGTCGGCATCGCGTTGCTTCTGCTTTTGGCCTTCCCCAGGCCCCTGATCGGGCTTCTGTCCCTTTTGCCCGCCTTCATGGGGACCATGGCCGCCTTCTTCTTCTATTCCCTTCTCCACCGCTCGATCTCCATCATGGTGCTCGGCTTCGGGGGGGCCATCATCTCCATCACGGTGGACCACGGCATCGCCTATCTGCTCTTCCTGGACCGCCCCGAAGAGACCACCGGGCACGCCGCATCCGAAGAGATCTGGGCCGTGGGTCTGCTGGCGGCCCTGACCACCGTCGGCGGCTTTGCCGTCCTTTCCATTTCCGGCTTCCCCGTCCTCGAAGAATTGGGGCAGTTCACGGCCCTGGGGGTACTCTGCTCCTTTCTCTTTGTGCAACTCGCGTTTCCGAGGATCTTTCCGGTCATGCCGCCGGCCAGGAGCCGCCATCGGCCGCCCCTGCAACCCGTGGTCGACCGGCTCGCCGCCACGGGAAAGACCGGGGCCGTGGCCGCCGGCCTCTTCGCCCTCACCCTGCTTTTC
>JBJKPT010000412.1:0-4570 GCA_046706045.1 Desulfobacterales bacterium | reverse complement strand
CCAGGGTTTGCGAATACTCTGCCGAAAAGGATATAATCCATTGAAACTACAGAGGAATAACTAAAAAGGCCTTGACTTTTGATTTAGAATGGATTTGGAAAAATTCGCAATAGAATCGAAAAGAAATGGCCGGAAGGCTTCATAGCAGCAATGCCCCTTAAATTCAAGCAAAGAGGCGGGTCGATGATTTCATGCTCTTGTCCGCAATCAGATCCGTTCCCGCTTCATTTCGAATCTCTCCACGGAATTTGAGAGCATCCGCACCGCTCGATCCGATGGGCATCCCCGCAACCTGGAAGCCACCATCAAGGTGCGCGTGGCCGCCTATGGGAAAATAGGAATCCGATTTCATCCTAACCGTGAATACCGACGAGGGCTGCCGCCGTCTTGAGGGTGCGGCATTGGGGGCAAAGCATCCAGGAAGCCTTGATTTCCGGGAATGTCTCTTCGAGGACCGCCATCTTTCGCGGCGCAAAATACGCCCCGCATTCCGGACAGGGGAGCAGCTCGAGACGGGTGTTCCACTTGTGAAGAATCCTCGTGCCGCCCACATCCTCCATCCGGATGGCGCCGGTGGGGCAGATGGCCGCGCATGCGCCGCACCCGATGCACGCCTCCGCGTTCAGATCAAAGGGTGTCGTCACACGGCGGTCCCCGCCGCTCCCGGCAAAACCGAGGGCGCAGGCCCCCACCGACTCACGGCAGATCCTCACGCAGAGCCCGCAGAGCACGCAGAGTTCATCTTCGTTGCCCGTCTCGGACGGCGGAAAACGCCTCTTGGAAACGCCCATGGCGGCCGCCATCGTTTTCAGCTTCTCCGATTCCGGACACCGGGCCAGGAGGAATTCCATGGCAAGGCGCCTGGCGGACGTTGCGCGATCCGTCTCCGTATCCACGATCATCCCATCCTCCGCCGGCTGAACACAGGCGGCGACCAGCGACTCCCGCGGGGAGAGGACGCTCACCATGCAGAGCCGGCAGGCACCGTAAGCGGCGAGCCCGTCCCAATGACAAAGCGTGGGAAGCTCCACATGGGCGGCGCGAACAGCACGAAGCAGGCTTTCCCCCTCGGGAAGGGCCACTTCACTTTCATTTACGGTGAGACGAATCATCCTCTCCCCCTCTGTATCTGAACGGCCCCTTCGGGGCAGACATCGACACACACCCGGCACCGGGTGCATTTTTCGGTATCGATCCGGTGCGGCTGTTTCTTTTCTCCGCTGACGGCGCCGGCCGGGCATTCTTTCATGCACAACCCGCAGCCGCTGCAACGATCGGAAAGGATGTGGAGGGTAATCAGGTGACGGCAGACGCCGGCCGGACAGGCCCTGTCCCGGACATGGGCGACGTACTCGTCCCTGAAGTAGCGCAGGGTGGAAAGGACCGGATTGGGAGCGGTCTGGCCCAGTCCGCAGAGGGAGGCATCCTTGACCCATGTGCCCAGTTCTTGGAGGCTCTCGAGATCCGCCAGGCTTCCCCTGCCCTCGGTGATCCGGGTCAAGATATCGTGCATGGCCCGGGTCCCCTCCCGGCAGGGCGTGCATTTGCCGCAGGACTCGGCCTGGGTAAACTGCAGGAAATACCGCGCAACATCCACCATGCAGGTGTTTTCGTCAAGGACCACCATCCCGCCGGACCCCATGATGGAACCCGACCGGGCGAGGGCCTCGTATTCGATCGGCAGATCGAAGAGGCGGGCCGGCAGGCAGCCCCCGGATGGGCCTCCCGTCTGGACGGCCTTGATGGGGGCACCCGCATGGAGAGCGCCTCCCCCGATGCCCTCGAGCAGCTCGGAAAGGGTAAGCCCAAGGGGCACTTCCACAAGACCGGTATTGGCCGCCTGCCCCACCAGGGAAAAAACCACGGTGCCGGCGTTTCCCGGCGTCCCCTTTGAGGCAAACCATTCCGGTCCGTTGGCGATGATACGGGGCACGGTCGCGAGGGTCTTTACATTATTTACGACGGTGGGCCGTCCCCAGAGCCCGGATACCGCCGGGAAAGGGGGTTTGGGCCTCGGCTCGGGCGCTTCCCCTTCGATGGAGGCGATCAAGGCCGTCTCCTCGCCGCAGACAAAGGCCCCGGCACCGCGCACGATTTCAATGGAAAAGTCGAAGCCCGTTTCGAAGATGCGCCGGCCCAGCAATCCCGCTTCCGATGCCTGTTCGATGGCGTGCGTCACCCGCTGGACAGCCAGGGGGTACTCGTCCCGGATGTAGATAAAACCCCGGTCGGCCCCAACGGCGTAGCCGGCGATGGTCAGCCCCTCGATCACGCTGAAGGGATCGCTTTCCAGGACGGTGCGATCGATGTAGGCGCCGGGGTCCCCTTCGTCGGCGTTGCAGACGGTGTAACGGGGTGCGCCCGCATCGCGGCAAATGCGCCACTTTTTCCCGGTCGGAAACCCGCCTCCGCCGCGTCCCCGGAGCCCCGAGGCGCTCACTTTCTCGATCGCCCCATCGGGGGTATCCTCCCGGAGGGCCTGGAAAAGTGCAAAATAGCCGCCGCAGGCAATGTACTCCTCCAGGCTCAGAGGATCGATCCACCCGCAGTTCTTCAGCACGATCTTTTCCTGGCGGACGTAGAAAGGCAGCTCGTTCAGCAACGGGAGGCCGGGAAGGGCTCCATCGGAAGGTGCCCCGTCTTCCTCGAGAATACGGGCCAACGCCTTCTCCTCCGGCCAACGGCCGGCTTCGAGGGACCGGACCATCTCCGCGAGATCCCGGGGAGAGACGTTGGCATAGAGCACACGGCCCCTGCGCGGCATCCGGATGTCCACCAGAGGCTCTTCCCGGCAGTAGCCCAGGCAGCCCGTCGGCACCAGCCGGGCATCCAGCCGCCGGGCGGCCGCCTCTTCTTTAAAGGCCGCAAATACCTCCCCGGCGCCCGCCGACAGCCCGCAGGTGGCCATGCCGACTCGGATCGTCACAACGGGTTGGGCCATGTGCGTGCGGCCCTTTTCTCGAAGTCGTTCCAGATCGGAACGGTCGATGACGTTCATGGATGCGTGCGCTCCCTCCTTTCCCGCGGTGTTACGTTTCAAGGAAGGGCTTGAGCAGACGGTCGATCTTGTCGGCCTTGAGCCGTCCCCGGGTCCGGTCATCGATCCGGACCACGGGCGACATGCTGCACGCGCCCACGCAGTGGACCGTCTCGAGGGTGAACCGCCGGTCGTCGGTGGTTTCCCCGGGCCGAATCTTCAGCCGGGAAGCAATCTTTTCCAGGAGTTTTTCTCCACCACGGATATGGCAGGCCGTTCCCATGCAGACCCGAACGGTGTGGCGCCCCCTCGGTTTGAAAGAAAAGGCGTGGTAGAAAGTCGCCGAATGAAAGATCACGCTCAAAGGCACCCCCAGCGCTTCGGCGGCGGATTCCAGGTCCGCCCTCGGCAGATACCCCTTCTCCGTCTGAATCGCGTGGAGCCTGCCGAGGACCGCACCGGCAGGGGATGGCCGGGGTTTTGGCAGAATCGGCATCGTTGTCCTTTCTTTTCGAAGGGCCTCCAAGCCTCGAGCCTTGCGAGCCCCTCTGATTTCGACAAACGCCGGCAACCCGGCGGCTCATATTCCAAGGTTCGCGCGCTTTTCCTCCATGTGACGGATCATCAATTGGGCTGCCTTGAACGGGTCGGGCTCCACCGCGAAGGCGGCTCCCACCACATCGTTCGCCCCCCTGGTGAGCACCTCGGTGACAAGTGGGCCTCCCAGGATCGGAGGGACGGTCCCCAAGACCGTAAAGATGCCGGAGGAGACCACGTAGGCGCCGATGCTGACCGCCTTTTCGCTCATCCACTCCGGGGCCGCGCCTGCCACGGGAAGATCGCTGATGTCCGTCCCGAGCGCGTTTGCCACCGCCGCGCAGACGGTCAGGATCCGGCTTATGTCGACACATGAGCCCATGTGAAGCACCGGCGGGATGCCGAGGGCCTCGCACACCCCCTTGAGACCGTCTCCGGCCAGGGCGGCCGATTCGGGCAGCATCAGGCCGGCCTTTGCACACGCGATGGCATTGCAGCCGGTGGAGGCCACGAGCACGTTGTTCCGGATCAGCTCTTTCACCAGGTTTACATGCCCGTAATCGTGCTTGACCTTCAGATTGTTGCACCCCACCACGCCCGCGATCCCCTTGACGGCGCCTGATTTGACCGCGCCGAGGAGCGGGTCGAGGGTGCCGCCCAGCGCCTTGAGGATGGACTCGGTACTGAATCCGACCATGCAGGCGATCTTCTCCTTGGGAATCCGCACGCGATCGGGTCTTCTCAAGGGGAATTTTTCCACTGCCGCTTTCACGATCCGCTTGGCGGTGTCGTAGGCGGTCTCTTCGTGAAACTCGATGTGCTCCGCCTTCGGGAACTTCGCTTTTGTCGAGGTGGAGATGAACTTCGTATGGAAACAGTCGCTTAAGGCCCCAAGGGAAGGAAAGATGCACTGGACATCGACGACCATGGCCTCGACCGCGCCGGTGAGAATGGCAAGCTCCTGCTGGAGGAAATTTCCCGCAATGGGAACGCCGTGGCGCATGAGGACCTCGTTTCCGGTGCAGCAGATCCCCGCCACGTTGATCCCCTTGGCGC